>NZ_JACFYJ010000057.1:0-53407 GCF_037126505.1 Paraburkholderia bengalensis | reverse complement strand
GGCACGTTCAACGACGATTTCCTGGCATACAAGGACCCGGGCTTCGAGCGCGTGAACCTGTGCAGCATTATTTTGAATTCCCGGTGGGGATGACGTCCTAGCCGACCTAAGAATGCCTTTCAGGATTTCGCAATGTTGAGACGTATATTTTTTGAACGGGCGCCAGCAACGGTGTCGCGCAGGCGTTGTCTCGCACGCGGGGCCGATCGATATGACCGATCGCAATGCGACGGCACGGGCGCTCGAAGGGCTGCCAGAGTGTCACGCCTTCGATGGCGTGATCAACAATTCGGCGTCCCTCCGGCTGGCCGGCGTTCAAGCGATCGATCTTGACGATCTCGCAGTCCTTGCGCCATAGCCTCACCTCGGCCGTATATACCATGCAAGCGTGGCTACCCGGGATGCGGACGCGAGAGTCGGGGCGAATCGTCAATCTCTCGAGCCTCGTCGCGCTTAACGTCACCAACCGCACGGCCTACGCTGCGGCGAGAGCCGCGATAATGAGCTTTACGCGCACTTGGCCGCTCAACGCCATGCCCCGCCTGTGTCACCGCGTGAAACACCCGCCCATTGCCGACCGTACCCGACGCGCTCACGCCCACGCTCCTGTGCAACAGCAAGTTCGGTGAATCCCCTCATAGCGCATGTCTTGACACAGCATTGGGCATGAGACTGGCAACGGTCTTTCGTAACCAGACGTTGCCGGGATCGCTGTGAAAACGTGCATGCCAATGCTGCTTCACCGAATAGCGAGGTAAATCATACGGTACGTCCAGATGTCGAATGAGCTCGCGCGATACCATCGCCAGGGCGTAATAGCGTGGTACGGTCGCGAGCAGCTCAGTCTCGCTCACTATCTGGGCTACGGCCAGAAAGCTCGGCACTCGCAATGCGATGTCTCGCGTGACGCGCGCAGAAGCCAAAGCCTTTTCGACCATAGCAGTGTGTCCTGTTGCGGGATTTAAAACCTCTACGTGTCGTTCGGCGACATAGGTACTTTTGCCAAGCCGCCTCCCAATACGCGGGTGCGAAAGGCTCGCAATGCACAGAAAGTCTTGTTCGAACAGGGCTTGCTGATAGAAGCCGGCGTCGAGTTGCGGCATGTAACCGACCGCGAGATCGACGGCGCCGTCTTCGAGCCTTCGAGGACTGTCCGGATTGATCTTCTCGGCCTCGATATGAATGCCCGGCGCATGAACCTGCAGGTGTCCAAGCAGCCGGGGAAGCAGGGCAATCTCGCCGAGATCGGTCATGCACACGCGGAACGTCCGGTGTGAACTGGCCGGTTCAAAAACGGGCGCACCTGTGCGGGCGACTTCCAGATTTTCACGCACCTTTTGCAGCACCGGATGCAGCGCGACTGCGCGTGGCGTCGGCAACATGCCGCGCGACGTCCGCACAAAGAGTTGATCGCCGTAGTAGTCCCGCAGACGATTGAGCGCGGTGCTGGCCGCGCCCTGAGTCATGCCGAGTCTATCCGCGGCGCTTGTCACACTGGATGTCTTGTAGATCTCATCGAAAACACAGATCCATTCCACGTCGAGCGAAGCCATTCTTCGTCCTCAGTAATATCGAAAAATTCGATACGGGATATCCCGCTGATCGGTTGTCTCGATAGTAGCCCGATGGAAGAATACACGCATCCGCATCGATCTCGTAATCCGATGCAACTTCGATCAAGCTCGAGTAGACATGTCAACCATGTACAACGGCCCTTGGCTGCAAACTGAACGATCCTCCAGCACACTCCCTGGCGAAATCTGGCGCTGGGAAGCTGTCGATATTGCCGCACAGGTGCGCGCGCGATCCGTCTCTTGTGTGGAGGTGCTGAAGGCGTTTCATGAGCGGATCGATTCGATCAATCCGCGACTCAACGCCATCGTCCATGAGGATCGTGAACGAGCTATCAAAACAGCGAATCGTGCGGACGCTTTACTGCGAAGCGCGCCACATCAGGCGGGCATTCTGCACGGTGTTCCGTTGACCGTAAAACTCAACGTCGATGTCGCGGGCGAAGCCACGACGAACGGAAATCCGGCTTACGCGGAGCGGGTTGCACCGGAGGACAGCTCCGTGGTCGCCAACTTGCGCAGTGCCGGCGCGAACATCATCGGCCGCTCGAACGTGCCACCATTCTCTTTCAGGTGGTTCACCGAAAACCCGCTATATGGCAGGACGCTGAATCCGTGGCGGGCCGACATAACTTCAGGCGGATCGAGCGGCGGCGCCGCTGTATCGGTAGCAACGGGCATGTGCGCGCTGGCGCATGGCACCGACATCGCCGGGTCGATTCGCTATCCTGCGTACGTCAACGGTGTAGTGGGGCTTCGCACCACTCCGGGGCGTGTGCCTGCCTATCATCCGACTGTCAGCCAGCGATTCTTTGGCCTTCAATCCATGTCTGCCCAAGGCCCGATCGCCCGATCGGCCGCCGATGCATTGCTCGGACTACGTGCGATGATCGCCGCCGATACGCGCGACGCAACATGGGTCGACGCGCGCCTGGAACATCCCGACGATCTGTCTGCAGTGAAGGTGGCCCTGATCGATGAGGTGCCCGGAACGACTGTCTCTCCCGAGATCAAGACGGCATTGTGGGAAGCAGCGAATGCGCTTGCAGCTGCCGGCTATATCATCGAGCGGGCGCACCCTCCCGAGATTGAGCAGTGCGTAGACGTGTGGCAATCGATCGTCATGACCGAGGTTCGCCTCGGCATGATTTCCGCTGCGGATTCGATGGAAGACCCGGATATCAAACGATCGGTTCACAACATGGCCGATTGCGCGCCAATTGTCGATCTAGGCGGTTACGCTCGCGCAATCGCACGGCGGGACGATTTGCGCCGCAAGTGGAACGAATTGCTTGGCCGTTATCCGATCGTACTTTTGCCGATTTCATGCCGCCTGCCCCAACCGTGGGGTGCGGACCTTGGAACAATCGAAGAGATGCGCGCACTCATAGCCGCCCAGAGTCCCTTGATCGCCACCGCGGCACTCGGCCTTCCGGGCATCGGCGTTCCGATGGGTTTGAGCGGGGGACTGCCGGTCGGCGTACAACTGGTGGCCGATAGCTTTCGGGAGTTGCGTCTACTGACCGCCGCGTCCGTCATCGAGCGTCATAAAGGTGGAATGTCGGCACTTGATTACCGCGCGGGATGAGGTAATCCGAGCGGAATAATGAGCCACCCATATAACTAATTAGTATCGCATTACTAAGTAACTATAGCGCTCGAGCCGCGCAATCAGGAGATGATTCATGTCGTCGGATAACACGCCATCTGAAGTCCTGAATGTTCAGGAATTTATCGATCAACAAAGGTTCTCGCGCTATCAGGGGCTCATTCTGGCGCTATGCTTCCTCATCGTGGCTGCCGACGGATTCGACACAGCAGCAGTCGGATTCGTTGCCCCTGCACTCGCCAAAGAATGGCGGCTGACCTGGGTCCAACTCGGTCCCGTGTTGAGTGCCGCACTCATCGGATCTGTAGTCGGCGCGCTCGTAGCAGGCCCCCTCGCGGATAAGATCGGTCGAAAGCGAGTCCTGGTCGCTTCCGTCGTGACCTTTGGCGCGCTTAGTCTTGCGTCCGTTCAAGCCGATTCCATCGAGGCGTTGACGCTCTTTCGCCTCGGCTGCGGAATCGGCCTGGGCGCAGCCATGCCGAACGCGACCACAATGATCTCCGAATACGTACCGGCAAAGCACCGGGGGCTGCTCGTCAACGTGATGTTTTGTGGATTCACGATAGGCGCTTCCGCTGGTGGATTCGCAGCCGCTCTCCTGATACCGGCGTTTGGATGGAGAGTCGTATTCTTCGCTGGCGGAGTCGTGCCACTGTTGCTTGCAGTCGTGCTGCTCGCTTGTCTGCCCGAGTCGGTTCGCTTCATGGTCGCGAAGTCATGGCCCGCAGCCAGCATCAACAAGGTGCTCAGCCGAATCTCGGGCACACCAATGGAAGCATCCCGATTCAAGCTTCATGAAGAAACCGGGGTCGAGAAGCACATACCCGTCCTGTTGATCATGTCGAAGCGGTATCGCACAGGAACGCTGTTGTTATGGCTCACTTATTTCATGGGTCTGCTCGTCTATTTTCTGCTGACCAGCTGGCTGCCGACCTTGTTGAAAGACAGCGGGATGACATTGAAGCAGGCATCTCTGATCACGGCATTGTTCCCGCTCGGCGGCGGTATTGGGTCGATCGTCTGCGGATACGCCATGGACCGTGTCAGCGCTCATCGCGTAGTTGCTGCCACGTATTTGCTGACGGGTGGCCTTCTTTGGGGCATTGGACAGCTTACCGGCGAGGTGCTTTTCATCGGCCTGCTGATCTTCGTCGCGGGTACCTGCCTGAACGGTGCGCAGGTTTCCGTGCCGGTAATCGCTGCGGACTTCTACCCGACGCATGGACGAGCATCCGGCATTGCATGGATGCTTGGAACGGGCCGCATCGGTGGCATCGTTGGATCGATGGCGGGCGCAAACCTTCTGCAAGCCGGGCTTGGCCTGGGCGCCATCGTTAGCATGCTTGCGATCCCCAGTTTTATTGCGGCCTTCGCCCTTTTGGTGAAGGGCTCCGTGGCGCACAAGCAATCGCATGCCTCTGTCATTTCGAAACGCCTGACATCCGGTTCCGAATAGGACCGGCTGGCTAGAAGATATCGGCAACAGGCGTTTCTGGTCATAACACATAGGATGACGAAGTAAGTGATAGAGTCGAACATATCGATAGCGTACGTGATGAAAAGAATGCTGATAGGCCTGCTCGCGGGATCGGGCTGGATGAGTGGCTACGCATATGGGCAAAGCGTGCAGCTTTATGGGATCGTCGATACAGGAATCGAATATGTCACCCACGCCGGCAAACTTGGCGGCGGCGTCATCAGGATGCCGGCCATCACCGGCTCTACGCCGTCACGTTGGGGACTGCGCGGGTCCGAGCCGATAGGGAATCGTTACTCGGTGAGATTCGATCTTGAAAACTCTTTTAATCTTCGAGCTGGAGATATCAATCAAGGCGGGCGTCTGTTCGGCCGCCAGGCGTGGGTCGGGATTTCGGGACCAACGGGTTCGTGGTTCTTCGGGCGGCAGAATACGGCAACGCTGTACACGATTCTCGATAACGATGTCATGGGTCCCGCAATCTACGGCATCGGCTCCGTTGACGCATACATTCCTAATGCTCGGAGCGACAATGCGATCGGGTATCTGGGTACATACCGACATGTCACGATCGGAGCGACCTATTCTTTTGGCAGAGACGCGGTCGGCGGCAATTCGCCCGGTCAAGGCCTGTGCGCTGGATCGGTACCGGGGGCTCCGACCCAATGCCGACAGTGGACAGCAATGATCAAGTATGACGGGCCGACGTTCGGCGGCGGAGTCTCGTACGACGAGCAGAGAGGCGGGACGGGCGCCGCAGCCAACTTCTTCGATGGTATGCCTCCCTTGCCGATGACCAGTGCAACTGACATCGACGCGCGATTGCTGGTGGGGGCGCATATGATCTTCGGCAAGGCAAAAGCCGAAGGCGGCTGGCTGCACCGTAACGCCGGAAATAAGTCTTCTGCGCCAAACATACGCTCGGACGTGTTCTTTGGTGGTCTGTCATATCAAGTGACGCCTGCGATGATTGCTGAGGCGGAGGTCATCAGGGTCGTCAATAGACAGCACGATACTCGCGCAACCTTGTCCACCGTGCGTGGATTCTATTTGGTTTCGAAGCGTACGGCACTGTATGCGCAAGTCGGCTACCTTTGGAATAGCAGCGAGGCCGCGTACACGATCACAGCGGGCGGTGGCGGCACCACACCACGCCGTGGGGCTAATCAGTTAGGCGCGATGATTGGCATGCGGCAGTTGTTCTAGCGCGATGCACGCTATCTGCGTCGAGCCGACACGGAAATCGTCGTGCAACCCGTCCGGTGGCAATGGCGCCGTTCTATGCCGCAAGAAGAAGTCGGCAGGCTTCAGTCAATCAGAGGACAAACTGCCGGCCGCGCTCGAGAAGATCGGTCCCGTATCAATGAACTTTTGGGGGCGACATGCATTTGCAATGGGACCATACAGATGACAACGTCTGGATGCACGAAGCTGGAGTTACGCTCGTTGAGCACAGGAACACGTTGAAGCGCATCGTGTGCACGGCCGACTGCACAATCGCAATACGCGGACTACCTTCCTTTGAGCAAACGACCTCACCTCATCGCTTTCCGTGCTTGCACGCCCTCGATACTACCCACTACCTGAAGGAAAACGTCATGCCTCGTCTCCATACCATTGCAACGTCGGAAGCCACGGGCCACACGGCCGACCTGTTTCAACGGGTTACAGCGACCATCGGCAAGGTGCCGAATTCATACATCGGAATCGGCTCGAATAGCCCGGTTGCGCTGGAGGCCGTGCTGAGCCTCGAAGCATCGCTTAATAGAAGTAGCCTGAGTGTGCGGGATATCGAGGTCGTGAAACTTGTCGTCAGTCAAACGACGGGCTGCGACTATTGTCTCGCCGCACACACGCTGATGAGCAAAAAGATCGGCCTCGCTGCCGACGCCATTCTGGCGTTGCGACAGGTCAAGCCGTCGGGCGATGCACGCAGCGATGCATTGGCGTCGTTCGTATCGCACCTGGCCACAACGAGCGGCACGGTCGACACAGATGTTGTTACGGCGCTTGCGCTAGCTGGCTTCACCGATACGCAAATCGTCGATGTCACGATGGCGATAGCCAGCATTGCATTCACTAATCTCTTCAACCGCATCAACGATACGACGCTCGACTTCCCCGCAGCGGATTAAAGCGAACGGCGGCGCCGCCGGTGATGCTTCACGTCTGTGTCGCCCTTACTGCATTCGGTCTCGGAGGCGGCTTCACGCTCGGCATGACACTGCCGCTCGACAACGTCCACGCGCCCAATGAAGTTGAGTCGTGGAACGCATTTGTCATGACCGTTGGCTAGCTGGTGGCTGCCGCCGGGCCTCTCGTGTTCGGCGCGCTGCGAGATTTCACGGCTTCCTATACCGCCCCGCTCTGGCTTGCTTTCATCGTCGCACTCGCAACGCTGGAGCTGACGCCATTCCTCGCACCTCGCTAATACGCCCCACCGCACAAAGGAAGTTACACGTTATGCAGGACAGTCGATTTGCTCAGCCAAACAAAGGAAGCGACATGAAACCACTCCTCAAGCTCGAATCAATCGTGAAACGATCGACCAGGTTGTTACTTATATCGATCTCCATTGCCGCGGGCTCACTACTGGCCTCCCAGCCGGCGCGATCTTCCGGCAGCCAAACGGCGACGCCCGATGACTATTTCCATACGGGTGCAGGCGCCCGATACCTGCGACGTGCTGATTCGGATCTCACCATCGAGCCTTTGCGCGGAAACATCACGGTGGTGATGGGCTCCGGTGGCAACATTACCGTTCTGTCCGGAAAGGAAGGCAAGTTCCTCGTCGACGCCGGCATCAGCAAGTCACAAGCAAAGCTGCAGGCGGCATTCGACAACATCAGTTCGACACCGCTGAAATATGTGGTGAACACGCACTGGCACTGGGATCACACCGATGGCGATGGATGGATGCATGCGGCTGGGGCCACCATCATTTCGCACGGGAATACGCTGAAGCATCTGAGCGAAACGACACACGTCAATGCATGGAACTGGACTTTCTACCCGGTTCCAGTGGGAGCCCGCCCGACGCTATTGGTCAATCACAAGAATACCTTCACGTTCGCAGGTACCAAAATCGATGTGGAAAACTTCGGCGGAGGTCACACCGACGGCGACCTATGGGTCTATTTCACGAAGGCGGATGTACTCGCGTTGGGAGACACCTTCTGGAATGGCATCTATCCGTATATCGACAATGAAGACGGCGGCAACATCGACGGCGCGATCCATTGGGCCAACGAGGCTGTCGCGCGCACCACGGATCACACGATCGTCATTCCCGGTCACGGGCCTGTGGGCACGCGCGCTCAGCTTATCGAATTCCGCGACATGCTCGTCGCCGTGCGCAACAATGTGGCAGCGCTGAAGCAACGGGGAAAATCGCTCGACGAAATCCTCGCTGCCAAACCTACGGCTGTCTTCGATGCCAAATGGGGCAATTTCGTGTTCAACGGCGATCAGTTCACGAAGATGGTGTACGCGGGTCTATAGGCGGGTCTTAGGCATCCGCTTCGCCGCAGCAATACATGAGTGGTTCCCGCTCATGTGCGCTGCCCGGCATTACCTAAGCTCCAGTCCCGTGGCCGCACTTGCACGCTTTCGAACAGTCTCGCGCGGGTAGAAGATCGTTCTCGATGGACGCCATGACATCGCCGATGCCGTCCGCCTCCACGACGAGCAAGGTTCCATTGAACGCGTCTCCGTGAGGGCACCGCGTCGCGGCCGCCGAGACGGACCAACACCCCATGACGAAGCGCGGTGTGCAGGTAGGTGCGGCGGCTGCGGTTCGCCCGCTCTCGCCACGCCGCCTCCCGCCAGCGCATAGCCGGGCAATAAATGGATCGTGCTCGAGCGGACTAGGGCTGCTCCGCTTTGATCACTTCGTCGCCCTGCGTGAACGTCCAGTGATTGCGCAACGGCCAATTTCTCGGGCTTGCCCCAACAAGTCTCGCTCTTCGAACAACACCTTCTCGTGATCACGGGATGGCCCGTTCGCGAACGATCCAAGTGCAATTTCGACCCGGCCCACAGCGTCGAGCGATTGCACAGATCTGCGAACTCAAGGATTCTCCGCGCTTGCATTGAGGACATCAAATACCGGTAAAGCCGTGTTCTCGACAACGGGAGGGTGTCGTCGTCACGCTTGCCAGCCGTGACTGGATCCGCAACACGCAGAACCTCGTCCCGACAGCGCCGACCCATCCTCGAATCAACACTGCTCGACGTACGGCCGGCGACGGTCTGAGGCTTCGCGTCGACGGTCGACACGACGGTGGTCGCCGGCCGCGCGATCACGACGATGGAGCCGTCCAGTCCGGCACTGGCCGCCGTTGCAGCGCTCGGACGGGCGCAACGTTCGGCTTTGCGTCAGAAAAGCTTGGAAACGCGTTAACGCCGAAGCAGGCTTCACGCCTGAACTAGGCCCACGGTAGCCCAACCTTGCACAGGGACATGGGCCGAGGCTCGCATTCGTCCGAATCAGTCGATTATGACAATTTCGGCCATCCGCGCATGCCGTTTCTGACAACGTTGGCACGCCGTGCGCCAGCCGCAACTTTGACGGGAGAAAGTCACTATCCTGTCTGATATATCAGCGTCATCCGGCAACAAACGGAGAACAGGAGATGCGTATCAGGAAGATCCCCACTACGATCGTCACAGGCTTTCTGGGTGCCGGGAAGACCACCTTGGTCAATCACATCCTCGAGTGCACGCGGCCAATGGCCATCGGCATCGTTGTCAATGAGTTCGGCGAAGTCGGCATCGACGGGCAACTGATAGTCGCGGACGAAGAAGCGGTGATCGAGGTCAATAACGGCTGCGTGTGCTGCACTGTTCGCAGAGACCTCGTGAACAGCCTGCTGGCGTTGCTCGATCGTCATGGAATCGGGCTCCAGCGGTTGATCGTCGAGACATCGGGCCTAGCGGACCCCGCGCCAGTGCTCCAGACGTTTCTCGCCGACCCAGACGTGCGCGAGCGCGTCGAGCTGGAATCAGTCATCGCGGTTGTTGATGCGCGGCATGCGGCCGGCCAACTGCGCGACGACATCGCGCGCGAGCAGATCGTGTTCGCCGACCGCATCGTTATCAACAAGACGGATCTCGTCGCACCGTCCGATCTCGCCGCGTTGTCTTCGGTTCTGCGTGCGCTGAATCCGTCCGCGATGCTGGACTTCGTCACACGCTCGGCCGTGGCGATCAGCACGCTGCTGGGCCGGCGCAGCTTCTCGATCGACAATCTTCTTGCTATCGAACCTTGCATGCTCAGCGACAGCGAGCACGAGCACGAGCATGACATCAGCATCGCATCCTGCGCGTTCCATATTCCCGGCAAGCTCGATGGCATACGCTTCAACCGCTGGGTGAACCAGCTCGTGCAGTCGCAGGGCGCAAGGCTTCTAAGGATGAAGGGCGTGCTGAACGTCGCCGGCGAAATGCGGCGACTGCACTTCCACAGTGTGCACATGCTGATGGAAACCAGTTTCGGCAAGCCATGGGAGAAAGACGAACTGCACGAGAGCCGCTTCGTCGTGATCGGCCGCGAACTCGATGAGGACGCGCTCCGCTCGGGTCTGCTTGAGTGCGTGGCCGGCAACCCCGCCGTGCCGGACATAGCCGCGCAGGCGGACCGCAACACGCAGCAGGCGAAGGCGCATCTTCCTGGCTAACAGCAACACCTCGCAGCACCACGTCACGCCGACGCGCGGCCGCAGGTTCACGCTTGCGCTCCATGCGCTTCACCCCCGCAGGGCTTTTATCACCGGTACGGATCACACCATGAAACTACAGCACCATCTTGGAGGGATCGAGAACCTCGGGCCCGTCGATCTCGACACACGCGTCTTTGCAGAGCCTTGGGAACGGCGCATCTTCGGCATCCATACGACGATGATGGCAGAGAGCGCACATCTCGCCCACGCGTCGCCGGCGTATCCGATTCATGCACTACCTACGAAATTCAAGAGCGACTGGACCTGGGCTTCGCTGCGCACCGGCGCAGAAGACATGCAGCCGTTCGAATATTTCAAGTACCGCTATTACGAGAAGTGGCTCAGCGGCATCGCACAGTTCTTCGTCGACGCTGGCTACATCAGCGCAGAAGAGCTCGAACTGGGGAGCGCGTTCTACTACTCTCATCCGGATGCCGCCTTGCCGGACCGTCCTAGCCCGCCGCTCGCAGCGCAGGTCAGCGCGTATCTGAAGCAGGGAGATTCCTGTTATCACGCGCCCGGTGGCGCGCCGCGCTTCAATGCGGGCGACAAGGTTCGGATTGCCGACCCGGAAGCGGTCGATCACACACGCCTGCCTGGCTACTTGCGCAACAAGACTGGCATCGTCGACCTCGTCTACCCGGGGCGCTTCTCGTACTTCGTGTCGACGGGCGTCGACGGGATTGGGGAGCCGATGCCCGTCTACCGGATCGCATTCGACGCCGTCGACGTCTGGGGTGCGGGCAAGAGCGAACCCAATACGACCCTCTACGCGGACCTGTACGAAGCTTACGTACGGGCCGCGAGTTAACCATCCGGAGAACGACATGAGTGAAATCTTTCGCTTTGCACAGGACCGCGAGGCAGGCAATGCAGCGAAGGTACGCGCGCTCGAAGCGCTGCTGATCGAGAAGGGCGTCATCGGCAGCGATTCGGTCGACACCGTGCTACACCATTTCGAAACGGTCGCAGGGCCGTTCAACGGCGCGAAGATCGTGGCCCGGGCATGGGTCGATCCGGAGTACAAAAAGCGCCTCGTCGCCGACACGCCGCGCGCGATCGCAGAGCTTGATCTGCCCGCGGGCATGACCGGTGCGGAAGGCGAGCACATAGCAGCGGTCGCGAATGACGAGCAGGTACACAACCTGATCATCTGCACGCTGTGCTCGTGTTACCCGTGGCCGGTGCTCGGCCTGCCCCCGTACTGGTACAAGGATCCCGTGTTCCGCGCGCGCGGCGTACGAGAGCCGCGCGCGGTGCTGCGCGAGTTCGGCGTCACGGTACCGGAGACGAAGCAAGTGAAGGTGTGGGACAGTAGTGCGCAGATCCGCTGGTTCGTGATCCCGGAACGCCCGGCCAATACGGACGGCATGAGCGAAGAAAGGCTCGCCGCGCTGGTCACGCCGGAATCGATGATGGGCGTCGCGCTCGTCGCGTCGCCGCAACCTTAGGAGCGCGCGATGTTCATGCTATTCGAGGAATACGCGACGGCATCGATGCTGGGCGAGCCGGAATCACCGCCGCGCATCGATGGCAAGCTGCTCTTCACCAATCGCTGGGAGCGCGACGTGTTCGGACTTGCACTGTCGCTCTCGAAAGCAGGTTGCTTCGAGTGGGAGGCGTTCCGACAATGCCTGATCGCGTCAATTGCCCGCTGGGAAGCGCTTGGGTGCGCGCATCAGCCGCGCTGGGACTACTACGAGCGCTTTCTCGAAGCATTGGTAAGCGTGCTCGAAACAAGCGGAACGCTCTCCCGAGCCGAACTTGAGCGCGTGCGGTCCGCCCGCATACCCGCGTCCGCGCTCCCCTGCTGAACCGATACGTCAATCCGCGGACACCGAAAGGAAAGCCGTCATGCCCCGCTTTACCGGAACCGTAGCCGGAACCGCGAGCCGACGCGCGTCGACGCGCGGCAGGATCGTCACGATGTACGCGGCGCTCACGCTCATCAACCTCGTGACCTGGGGCTGGGCGTGCGTCGCCGTACGCGCATCGCCGATGCTGTTCGGCACCGCGTTTCTCGCGTACAGCTTCGGCCTGCGCCATGCGATGGATGCAGACCATATCGCCGCAATCGACAACGTCACGCGCAAGCTGATGAACGAAGGCAAGCATCCCGTTTCGGTCGGATTCTTCTTCGCGCTCGGCCACTCGCTGACTGTGGTCGTCGGCGCAGTCGTCGTCGAGATGGCGACCAAGGCGCTGGTTCATCACTTCGACAAATTCAGGGAAACGGGCGCGATGATCGGCACCCTGGTATCGGCGGGCTTTCTACTCGCGATCGGCGCGTTCAACGTCGTGCTGCTCGTCGATCTGATGCGTACGTTTCGCCGGATGAGCAGCGGACGCGAGCAGCTCGCAGCGGATTCCAGCTTACTGCGGTTCGAAGGCAATCTGCTGGCGCGCATTTTCAGGCCGCTGTTTCGCGTCGTCAGCTCCAGTTGGCTGATGTTCCCGCTCGGCATCGTGTTCGGGCTTGGCTTCGAAACCGCGACGGAGGTAGCGTTGCTCGGCGCCTCGGCATCGCAGGCGTCCGCGGGCTTTTCGACCTGGACGATCCTCGTGTTTCCGTGCCTGTTCGCCGCCGGCATGCTGACGGTCGACACAACCGACGGCATCCTGATGCTCGGCGCCTATGGCTGGGCATGCGTGAAGCCGCTGCGCAAGCTCCATTACAACGTGACGATCACGCTGATCTCGACGATCGTCGCGCTCTTGATTGGCGCCATCGAGATGCTCGGCATCATGAGCCGGGTGTTCAGCCTGTCGGGACCGTTCTGGCATTTTGTCCATACTCTCAATGAAAATTTCGGCATGCTCGGCTATGCGATTGTCGGGATCTTTATTGTCGGTTGCCTCATCTCGGCGTTGCTCTATAAAATCAGCGGATACGACCGGGACGCTGCCGCGGCCTGAGCGGCAGTACGTGCTACACGGCGCGCCGCGGTGCGGCGGCGGGACCATTCACATTGACGTGTGACCGCTTTACGCATCAGCTAGTGACCTCAAAATGAAACGCATCAAGATCGGCATGGTCGTCTTTCCCGGCTTCCAGTTGCTCGATATCGCGGGCCCGCGCGACGCCTTCGCAGAAGTTCGCATCCTGAGCGGCGGCCAGTGCGAGTACGAGATGCTCACCGTCGGCACGACGCGCGGCACCGTGCAGTCGTCGAGCGGGCTAACCGTGACACCGGACCGCACGATTTTCGACGTGTGCCCCGATTTCGACACGGTCATCGTGCCGGGCGGGGTCGGCATCTTCGATGCGTTCGACGACCCCGCGCTCAGCGAATGGCTGCGCCAGCAGTACCGGCGCGTGCGGCGTGTCTGTGCGATCTGCAATGGCGTGTTCGCGCTCGGCCCCCCCCGGGCTGCTGAACAATCGCGTGGTGACGACGCACTGGATGGACGTGCCGCGGCTTTCGGCGACCTTCCCGAAGGCGCGCATCGAACCGGATCACATCTACGTGCAGGACGGCGGCATCTATACGACGGCCGGCGTGACCGCAGGCATTGACTTGTCGCTCGCATTGATCGAGGAAGACTTCGGCAAGGCGATGGCGCTCGGCGTCGCAAAGTACATGATCGTCTATCTGCGCCGTGCAGGCGGCCAGTCGCAATTCAGTCCGCTACTGGAGTCGCAGGCGGCGCCCGGCTCGCAAGCGAGCTCGCTGCAGCAGTACATTCTCGACAATCTGCAAGTCAATCACACGGTTTCGTCCCTTGCGGCACGCGTGCATATGAGCGCACGCAATCTAGCGCGAACGTTCGTCAAGGAATGCGGCATGACACCGATCGCGTTTCTGGGCAACGCACGAATAGACGCCGCGCGGCGGTACCTGGAAGCCACTGATCTTTCACTACGGGAGATTGCGAGACGCTGCGGATTCGACAGCACCGACGCGCTGCGCCGCGTGTTCGCGCGACGGCTGCAGATCAACCCTGCCGAGTATCGCGACCGCTTTCGCACTGAAACCGCGAACCACTCGGGCCCTGCACCGCGCAAAGCGAACCTCGCGGTACAAAAAGCGTCGAAGCGAGCCGCAGCGAGAAGCGCGGCAAGCGATGCGCCGGCGCCATAGACAGAATCACTTTCGCTGCGCACAAGGCTGACCGCCGCGCGGAGATGAAACGCGGGTTAGAAATGAATGCCAGAGCCGCAAGAGTGACTTCATAACCGATGCTGGCAAACAGCTCGGTGGCAACCGCGAGCACGTCGGGCTCATCCTCGACGAGCAATACCGTCTCCACCGTCCTTGAACGTTGGTATCTGCACGGCATCAACTGGCTGCGGGCCAGCAGGTTGGGTACGGGATTCCCTTGCGATGACTGCGCTTACCGACGGACCAATTGCCAGTACTCGCTGCTTGAAAGGCGGTTCGGCATCGTGGATGGAACGACGCGAGGCGCAAGCGCAAATCCGGTCATTCCCGAAACGCCCATTCCCGGGAGTCCTGCCGTTCAGTGCACTGACCCATGATGTCCGCCACCGCCCCAGTAGTGGCCACCGCCGCCGCCCCAGCCGCCACCGCCACCGCGCCATCGGTATCCGTGGCCAGTCCAGCCGCCTCCGTGCCCGTGGCCCCAATAACCGTGGCCGCCCCAGCCTCCGTGGCCCCAGTGGCCCCCGCCACGACACAGATGGCACATTTCTGCTATCGATATCGGACGATAGCAATCTCGGCACGCTCGATGGTCGACACGTAGATGTGTCGATGCGTATTGGTCGACTCCCGATACGTGTGCGTGTTGTAGACGATAGCGGCATCGCCACCCGCTTGCCGAACCGCATCTACGATGCGCGACGTCGTGCCATGCATGCCGGGCAGCGGCAGCCAGTTGGTGACCATCGTCTGCTTGACGATGTCATACGGACGGGTGGGTGCTCCATGCAACCAGACATCAATACCGTCGACAACTTCTGGTCCCTGATCGGATGTGGAGCCCGCGGAGGGCCCGGTGAGCAAGCTGTCCATAGGTTGCGGCAATGAGCAACCGGCGATGCAGAGCACGAAGGAGCACGAGACAGCCCAGCGTGAAGATAGGCGAAAGCGCATGTGAAAGTTTCATATCGGGACGCACACAAACAGGTGCCAAAGTTACCCATCACGTTTCGGTAGCGGCAGCAGAGTCGCCTAAGACTCGCGATGGCGGGCAACGCGGAATTGCGATGCTCAAGCTCATTCTGGACGCCCTAGACCGCGACGGAAAGCGTGACATGGTCGCAATAGCAGCCACGTTGATGTGCTCGACGGCCACGCATCGGTGGCGCGCCTCGCCGTGGCCGGAACTGGTGCCGTTCCGACCGTCAGCCTCATTTCGAGCCCTTCATAATTTCCCTGGTCGCTAGCGCCTCGTACGCAGCGAGCGGTCGTTTGGAACTGGTTGAAAATTGAAAGGAGTTATGAATGGCATTGCTTGAACTGCATTCGGATACGCTTGAATCGATCATCGCGCCGGACAGGATCGTGGTCGTCGATTTCTGGGCGCCCTGGTGCGGACCGTGCCGGCATTTTGCACCCGTGTTCGAGGCCACCGCCTCAGCGTTTCCGGACATCGACTTCGTGAAGGTCAACACGGAAGAACGCTGGGATCTCGCAGCGGCGGCCAGCATACGGTCTGTACCGACGCTGATGATCCTGCGCGAGGGCATTCTCGTCTATCGGCAGATGGGCGTGCATTCCGAGTCGCAGTTGACTTCGGTCATCTCGACAACGAGGTCATTGAACATGAACGAAGTCCGCGCGCATGTCGCTCATTCGTTTAGCCACTACGAATAGCAACCCGGAGACGGCATGTGCCGTCTCCCGTGCGACGTTTCGTGCGCCGCGTAGCCGGAGTGCAATGTCTCAACTGGCGGCAATAGCCTGCCGCACCGTCTCCAGCAGCGCCGGACCCTCGCCGCGAAAGCGCTGGCGATATTCGATCGGCGTCACGCCGAGACGCCGGATGAACGCGCGGCGTAAGCTGTTCTGGTCACTGAACCCGCACAAGTAGGCCACTTTCTTGAGGGGCGTGTCGCTTTCCTCAAGCATTCGTCTGGCAGCCTGCACGCGCGCTATTTCGACGAAATCGCCGGGCGTCGTACCCGTCTCACGCTTGAACATCCGCGAAAAGTTTCTGACGCTCATTCCCGCCCGACCGGCTAGCACTTCGACGGAAAGATCCGCCGACAGATCGTTGAGGATCGATTCCTGAATGTCGCGCAACGGGCTGCGTTCGGTGACCTGCGCCGCCAGATGCAGACTGTATTGCGATTGACCGCCAGGGCGTTTGACGAACATCACGAGTTCACGGGCAACGCGCAATGCGACGCCACGGCCGTGATCTTCTTCGACCAGGGCGAGCGCGAGATCCATTCCAGCCGTTACGCCCGCAGACGTGTACACAGGACCATCCTTGACAAAGATATGGTCAGGTTCGACACGCACGTTCGGATAGTTCTTTGCGAGCCGTGCCGCGGAATTCCAGTGCGTGGTCGCGCGCCTGCCTGTGAGCAAGCCCGCGCGGGCGAGCAGGAACGCGCCCGAACAGACGGAGCCTAGCCGGCGCACGTAGCGGGACTGTCCGACGAGCCACGCAATCAACTCCCCATTCTCTTCATATTCGTTAATGCGCGGGCTTCCGGCGACGAGCAGGGTGTCGATGTCGCAGGGTGCGTCGGCGATGGACGCATCAGGAAGAAACCGCATGCCATTCGACGCGGAGAGAGTTTCCAGGGTAGGGGCGACGGTCAGCAGTGCGTAGGCGTTCGGATCGCCGAGCTGACAGTTCGCTTCGGTAAACACGTCCATTGGCCCGGCAAGGTCGAGCATCTGGACGCCGGGAAACACCAAGAGAGCGATTCGCATCATGACTCCGGACGCTGATCGATTGAAGCAATCTGCATTGTATGCGCCAGGACGCCGTCACCAGAATCGATGGCAGGAAATGGGCCGAGTGTGGCCGTTATTTCGCATCACGGCTCATCTGTAACCCGATGCGGATTTCCGTCCGTGCGTGTCCTGACCTTATCGCAACTTGACCGTTTCTGACGGCTTCCTGCGACTCACCGCGGTGCTATTCGTTGGCAGAATGGGACGGCCATGATCTGGCAATTGGGTGTTCTTTTTTCGTGAGGAGGTGCATCAGGTGGCCTGGTTTTGTGTGTTCCTGGCAGGCGTTTTCGAAATTCTCTTCGCCACTGGTCTGAAGTATTGCGCAGGGTTCACACGCTTTTGGCCCACGGTCGGCACCGCGCTGTCGCTGCTGGCCAGCATGACGCTTCTGGCAGCTTCTGTGCGGACTTTGCCCATCGGCAGCGCTTATGCCGTGTGGACGGGCATTGGCGCAGCGGGTACGGCCATTCTTGGCGTCTATCTGTTTGGCGATTCCGCGTCGCCGGCCCGGATGGCTTTTCTCGGGTGCATCGTCGTCGGCGTGATCGGTCTGAAAATGGCTTCGTAGTCCGGCCTGGCGTTCCGGCGTCGTCATCCGCCACGGCGGTTCAGTCTTATTTTTTGCAGGTTCTTACATGCTAGACAAGGTTCTGGGCGCAAAGCTCCAGGTCTGGATGGAGCGCGTTCGAAACGAGCTCGATCTTCCTGTTCGTTTGACTCTATGGAACGGTATCAGTCACGACCTCGGGTCGTTCGATACACCTCTCGTATCGCTGCGCATCAATGACATCGGCGCTATTGGTGCGTTTCTCGACCCGAGCCTCGATACGCTTGGCGAGGCCTACGTGCGCGAGTCAATCGATATCGACGGCAAGGTGGCCGATATCGTCGATGTCGCTTACAAGCTGTCTGCGCTGCCGGCGCCATCGACAGGCGGCGCGAGCCTGGCGGGCAAGTTGATGCGCAAGTTCGCGCATACGAAGAGCGACGACAAGGCGGCGATCCAATACCACTATGACGTGTCCAATGACTTCTACCGCCTCTGGCTCGACAGCAAGATGGTCTATTCGTGCGGCTACTTCGAATATGGTCTTGAAACGCTCGACGAAGCGCAAGAAAAGAAGATCGACCTGATCCTGTCGAAAATAAGGCTCAGGCGCGGGCACACACTGCTCGATATCGGATGCGGCTGGGGTGCGCTGGTCATCCGGGCGGCGCAGCGCTTCGGAACGCATTGCGTCGGCATTACGCTATCGGAACGACAGTACGATCTCGCGCTCGAGCGGGTTCGCGAAGCACAGGTCGCCGATCTCGTCGAGATCCGTCTTCAGGACTACCGGGACGTGACGGGCAAATTCGACCGGATCACGAGCGTCGGCATGTTCGAGCATGTCGGGCGAGACAATCTCGAGGAGTACTTTGCGCGTATCCAGTCGTTATTGACCGACAACGGTATTGCGATGAATCACGGCATCACGTCGACTGATGCTGGGAGCGGCGATTCTCCTCACGGCGGCGGAACCTTCATCGACAAATACGTATTCCCCGCGGGAGAACTGCCGCACATCTCGCTGGCGCTGAAGACGATGCAGTCGGGCGGACTCGAGCCCCTTGACGTCGAGAACCTCCGTCGGCACTACGTGCGTACGCTGGAGCATTGGACCGAACGTTTCGAAGCACGGGCGCAGACCATCCGCGCAATGTTGGGTGAAACGAAATACCGGATCTGGCGCGTGTATCTGGCGGGCTGTGCGCACGCATTCGCGGTGGACAACGTATCGATCTTCCAGATTGTGTGCCAGAAGTCGCGGCAGCCGGCCGCCGTCATTCCCTGGTCGCGTCGCTACATGTACCGCTGATCCGTTTCACAACGCGTGGCGTCCGCACGTGCGTCACGCGGTTAGTGAGTCGCCGCGGCATCCATCGTTCATTCCGGGAGAGGCGACTTGCCATCCGCGTTCATCCCACTCCTGATGCATTCGAGAAGGTCGACTGAATGCATCATCCATTTCCGCTTACCCGTGTCGTCCGATGACGAGCGATTCCTCATCGCAGCGGTGGAACTGGTTGTTGATGGTTTCGATGTCGAACTGGTGTGGTCCCGCATTGAAGGACGCCACGCGACGTGCATTGTGCCGTATGAAGTCGTTGAATTGTTCCTGAATGCACTGCTCGATGCTCTGCTCTTCGCTTCCGGGCAAGGGCAGCAGCCAGTTCACTTTTGCGCAGACGAAACAATACCTCCACGCCCGCGACGATAACGGTGCGTGGAGGCTGGTGTGACGCAAGACCTGCTGCGGCATGAAATTCACGCCGCAGCATCCATGCTCATGCGCCGAGAAGCTTGCCGTTGAACAGGAAGTGCAGCGTCCGGACGAACAGCACGGCGATCGCGATGGTGAGAAGCGTGAGCAGAGCGATCGCAATGAACGTCACGGGCCACGCCTGCACGAACATCGAGTACTTCAGCGACGCGCTCGTCAGCGCGGCCATCGGAAAACTGATCGCCCACCAGCCGGCCGCAAACGGGATGCCCTTACGGAACACCTTGAAAGCCAGCGTCACGAACACGAACAGACCGAAGTAGAAAAGCAGGCCCGCAAAGGTATCGACGTGCTGCGTGAAATTCGTGTACGCGAGGAAGCCGACTTCGAACGGCGCGATCAGAATCACCATCGAGGGCACCATTCCGACGGGCAGCGGCTCGTGATGGATCAGGCGCGACATGATCATCGTGAAGAACAGCAGCGCGATCATCGCGCCAACGGCGAGCCCGAACAGGTTGATTTCATGCGCCCACGGCATCGGCATCGTGCCGCCGGCCACGGCAATGTCGAGCGTCGCCACGCCCGGTATCAGCCACGCCGGAACCGCGTGGCCCGCATCGATCTTGCCCTGCAGCAAACGGCTCGCGATTACGAACGAGAGCGCCACCGTGCTGATGGTGCCGATCGTCCAGACCACTTCGGAAAGCAACAGGCTGACGGGCGCGACGACGGATGACAGCAGAAGGATCGCAATCGTGATCGTGCCGAAAAAGTTGCCTGCAATCGGATGGCGGAATTCGCCGGCCACTGCGCCGGGATGCCTGAACCACTTAACGAGGTATCCGCCGCTGAGCAGCAGGAAAACCACGATGGCGAGCGTGCCGATTGCGCCTGAAATATAGGGGCTCACGCCGAACTCGTGGCTCGTGAGCCGCCACGCGAGGGAGAGGCCGGCAATACCCATGACAGAACCAAACAGGTTCACTGGCAGATTCTTGATGGAAGCGCTATTTCGGACAGCTTGTGAGCCGGGGGAAGAAAGTGTGGACATGATGAACCTCCTGAACATTTTGAATTCCGATCGGGCAAGCGCCCGGTGTCTTGGAACAAATTCTGGTTCATGAATCGCGTGGCCGAAAGTCGCTCAACGGTAAAATTTCGGCCATCGAAGGACAGAGAACGGCCAGCCGGCCACGAGGCGTTCTGAAGTTTGCTTGTGACGGGTAACGCTCAGCGTTCAAGCGCCGTTGTACCGAGAACGGCCGCCACGTTTCGCCTGAGCGTCTGCGCTCCGCTGAAGCCGCACAACTGGGCGATCTGCGCAATGGAGTGAGTGGATCGGACGAGCAATCGCATCGCTCGCGTGACGCGCTGCGTGCGCACGAATTCGAGCGGCGTGGTGCCCGTTTCGCGGACGAACACGCGTGCGAAATGACGCTCGCTCATCCCGGCGCGGGCAGCGAGACGGGACACGCAAAGATCCGCCGACAGGTGCGACAGGATGTAATGCTGAAGTTCGCGGATGCAGGCGCGTTTGCCCATGCGAAGACAGGGTCGCGCGGCCCGTTTCATTGACGTTCGACAGCAGGTGTCGAGACGTTGAGCCAGTTGCGACGCGGCGAACTGTCCGAAGTCATCTCTGACGAGTTCAAGCGCAAGCTCAACACTGGATTCCGGGCCGAACGCCGTCAACACCTTGCCGTCACGTATGAAGGATTGATCGGACCTCGCGATGACGGTCGGCCATCGTTGCGAGAACCGCGGAAGCGCGGCAGGGTGAAGCGCGACCGTGCATCCGTCGAGCAGGCCTGCGCGCGCAAGCAACGGTACCGCTTCGCCAACTGCGCCGATGCGGCGCGCCTTTTGCCCCGCTGCGGCGATCCATTCGACGAGCGCCGCGGCGGTCGGCGACCGGTCCGATTCGCCGCCCGCTATCAGCAGCGTGTCGAAATCGGGCGCGGTGGTCGCAATGGTCGAATCGGCCATCACGGCGAGGCCGCCTTTTCCCTTCACATACAGGAAGTCCAGCCCGATCAGCTGGAACCGGTAGTGTTCGCCGTTGTTAGAGCCTTCATCGAGCAGGCTGAGTGTGTCCATTGCCGCAACAAGGTCCGAAGCCCTGTGACGTGGCAGGACAAGGATTCCGATATGCATCGTTGCCCCTGATTCGTTGAACGCAATCGAGTGTATGGCTGCGGTTTAATCAGGATCGCGGCGTGGCGCTTCGTTGACGTGTTGTGTCCGGAAATGAAGCCGCGTGCGCAGCGCATCGGATACGGCATGGGTATGCGTGTGCGGAGATGGCCGTTTGATGCCCTTCTTTGGCTTGCGTTCGAATCTCGTGCGAATGGACTCCATAGCGCGGCCGGCCGACAATGCTCGTCAGTTTGCAGTGCGTCGTAAGCGTGCAGATATCCGAACTATATTGATGGAGAAGCAAGTGACTCCCATAACGCTATATCACGATGGCTGCTCGATCTGCGTCGCAGTGGTCGAGAGCATGGACACGTTGATCGACAAGACCCGCTTTGCGCTGCGTGTCGTTAATCTGTCGGAACGGCGAGATGCGGTAGCGGAAGCCGAGGCGCTACACGTATCGCGTTTGCCGTCGCTCGTGTTAGGAGGGCAAGTGATCGAGATCGACCCGCATGCACCGATTTCGGAGTTCAGGGAGCCTGAGTGGCATGTCGGTCCCTCGCCGGGAAGCCTTTGAACCGTACGGTCAAACGTTCGCGGTGGTCGCTATTCAATCTCTGTCACCGACCGGGGCAAGGGCATGTCGAACACACAGTTGATCAACGTCATTTCGAAGATCGATCGCGTCAGCAAGGACGCGCATGCGCAGATGTCCGCGCCGCAACTGCGCGAAGGACTGGAGGCGCTTTACGGACCTTTGCCCGTCGATCCTCGAGCAAGCTTCAGAACCGTCGACTCCTCCGGGTTCAAGGGACTCCATTGCAGCGCGCCACCTGGGTTAGCGGGTAAAGCGATCCTCTTTTTGCACGGCGGCGGATTCGTGATGGGCGAGCCCGCGACGTTCCGCACGCTGATCGCAGAGATCGCAGTGCGCACGAAGGCTAACGTATACGCGCTCGATTACCGCCGGGCGCCGGAGCAACCTTACCCCGCTGCCTTCGATGACACTGTTGCCGCCTGGTGCTGGCTGCTGCAGCAAGGATATGCGCCAGAGTCGATCGCGCTCGTCGGCGATTCGGCGGGAGGAGGACTGTGCGCGTCGCTGATGCTGGATCTGAAGCGTCGTTGTCTCGCTCTGCCGTCTGCGGCGTTTCTGATTTCGCCGTGGCTCGATTTAAGCATGTCAGGACCATCCGTTTTGACGAAGGCGAGCGTCGATCCCGTCGTTTCACCGGAAGGTCTTGCATTCTTTGCACAAAACTACTTGCGTGGACAGTCGGACACCACGCCGTTCGCGTCGCCGCTGTTCGGCGACCTGGCGGGTTTGCCGCCGTTGCTGATTCACGTCGGCGGCAACGAGACCTTGCTCGACGATTCGGTGCGCTTCGCAGGCAAGGCAGGTGCTGCGCAGGGCAGAGTGCGCCTCGATATCTGGCCGCGAATGATTCATGAATGGCACATATGGCATTCCGTGCTCGACGAAGCGGATGCCGCGCTGGAAGAAGGCGCCATGTTCCTGCGCGCGCACCTCGGCATCGACGTGCCGGCGTCCGCCGACGTTTCCGCAACTGCGTGAAGGAGTGCTCAAACCATGCCGATATTGCGCGTCAACGGTGTCGACCTCAGTGTCGCGATAGAGGGGACGGGACCGCCGCTGCTGTTTCTTCACGGACTCGGCGCGAGCGGGCGTGTGTGGTCGAAGGAGGTCGAGTCGCTCAGGCCGTACTTCACGACGGTCGCAATCGACGCGCGAGGTCATGGCCGATCGGCGCGTCCCGCGCACTATACGCTCGACGACCATATCGACGATGCCGCAGGCGTCCTCCATGTGCTCGGGATGACCGACACTCGTGGCGTTGGCTCGTCGATGGGCAGTTACGTCGCTCAGGGTCTCGCTGCGAGAGATCCCGCGCGCATTCACAGCCTGGCGCTCGTCGTGCCGAAGTGTCATGGCGAGACATCGTCATCGGCGCGGCTGATTGCGGAACATGCCGACGAGTTCAAGGGCCTGACGCATGACGAGCAGCAGGAATATCTGCTGAAGCAGTCCTTCGGCCCTTACGCGAGCGAGCCAACCAAGGCGGCGTGGATTAGCGAAGAGCGCCGCTTTTCATTGACGCCTCCGGAATGGGCCTCGGCCGCAGCGGCGTTGACGGGCTTCGATCTGAGGCCGGTGCTGCCGCGCATCAAGGCCAATACGCTGGTCATGTCCGGACGCTACGACCGGCTCAACACTGTGCAGGATGGTCAGGAGTGCGCGAGCCTGATTTCCGACGCTCAATTCGTCGAGATGAAGCGTTCAGGTCATTTCCCCAACGTCGAGGAACCGACGCTCTACATGACGTTGTTGCACGAATTTCTCGCTGGCTGGTGATGAGGCGTCTATCGAAACGAGAGATGTTGAAGTTCAAAAGAGGTCCATGTGCAAGAGTCGCAAGTTCAAGATCCCGAAGAGGTCGGGCGTGGGTTTTCAATTCTCGGGATGCTCGACACGCGTGCGAAGACACTCGCGGTGATTCGCGAAGCCGCGAGTCGTATCGAGCCAGGGATGACGGAAGACGATGCCGTTCAACTGACCAAGAGTTTGCTCGCGGACGCCGGGATGGCGCGCACGTGGCATCCCATCATCGTGCGTTTTGGCGCGAACACGGCGAGGCCGCTGACAGAGCAGCCAGCGTCCCGCGTCGTGCTCGCGGAGAACGACATTTTCTTCATTGACATCGGTCCGCGTTACGGTGCATGGGAAGGCGATGCGGGCGACACCTTCGTGGTCGGCGATCATGCGGAGCATGCGCGTTGCGCGCGCGACGTCAAAGCGTTGCTCCATGACGTCCGTGCATTGTGGATCAACGAGGGGCGCACGGGCGCCGAACTGTGCCGGCACGCGGCCGAGGCCGCGTCGCAGGCGGGTTGGCTCCTCGATCCCGTCGTTGCGGGCCACCGACTTTCGGATTATCCGCATGCCGCGATTCATGCGGGTCCCCTGGCGGGACTCGAGCGGCGTCCCGCCGCGATGCGATGGGTCGTCGAATGCCATATCCGCGACCCACAGGGCAGATTCGGCGCCTTCTTCGAAGACATGCTGCTGCCCGACGAGTACTACGCGTAGCGCAAAGCAGAGTCGCGGTGTAAGACGTCCTGGCTACCCGTGGTATAGAAGGCAAGGGCTCAGAACATCTAGATTTGTTCGACGGCGGCCAACGCGTGCGGAGGCACCGTCAGATTCTTGTGGCCGAGAGAAGCCATCGAATAATCCCACGTGGCAGCGATCGTCGGCGTCGCATTGATCCGGATATCGACAAGGGGACGGCGGTGTGAGTTTGCAATGCAGGAAGGCGCCGTCGAATGCACAATCTTGCCGCCGTCGGCAAACGCTATACAGCTGACATGGACTCACGTCAGTCTTAGTGACAGCAAAGGCCGAACCGCTGCGCCCGAAAGCTGGCATGGGTGACCGGACCACTCGGTTAGCCGCCGTTGCGCCTCTGGCAGCTCGACCGGCAGACACGGGTCGCTTACGGTCCAACAAGCGTGGTTAGCTGTTGGACCTCCCATGATGAGCGGCGTCAAACTAATGAGGGCACAGGCGCTCGTCTACAAACTCACCTGCCATTGTGGCGGAGTCTCTGGCCGATAACCGTCCCCTCACTGCTGCAAATCCCACTTTCATAGACCCATCTCGAATGCCACTTCTTTCGGCGCATTCGATTCTGGACGTGTCTCCGATGTTCGATGGGATCACGGGGCGTCTTACATCGATGGCGTGCCCCATTGCAGATTAGACACGAAGCTACGATATTGCTTTGGCTACACGAGCCGCCGTCCATTCGGGCCGTCAAGTGCTCACCGGTGCACTGGAACACTTTTACTTGACGGTGCGAAACTCCAAAGTATGTGGCCATTGCCTCCATACCATTCCTGTCGTTCCAGATGAAGCAGCCACAGTAATAGCAACGGCCTGCCTGACGAATGAATGCGCGCTTACGGACGCGCGATAATGACGATGACATAGGGCGATCCTATAAGGAGGTTTCGGATAAGTTGAAACCCGCTCGCCCTAAGAGCATGCACGGGACCGGTCGACTCGATCGACCAGCACCACATCAGCTCCTCAGAATGCTGACGATTTAAGTTTAGTTGCAACGACAGATGCATCGCAAGATGCTAGTGACAATTTGTGTGCTAATGCGAACAATCCGCATCAGGCAACAGTCGACCGGGTTCGGCCAGAAGCGGCCAATCGTTGATTTGGCGCCTGAGAGCACAAACGTCCGTTCAGCCTCTATCAGTGGACATCGGAACGATTGGCCACTCGCGCCATGTGGCTGCCTCTCCTAGCCGTCAATCGCGTAAAGCGGTCAGCTTCGGCAAACCGGCACACTCGCCACGAAACATGACGTACCGGGCCAGTGAAGAAGTGAACGCGACGTCCGGAACCGAGCGCGCCAGCCTTCCAGCCGCCCAGGTCGTCGTGTGCGCATAACTCTGCGAGCACGCGCTACACCATGTCCTTTGATCGATGCCGTGTAACATGGCAGCAGAGTTGTCGATTCTCTGGCAGCGCCTGGTGGATCGACGGACCGGGAATCAGCGCCGCGCGGCGCATGTCAGCCGGACTTCGCAAGCCCGGATATTCATACCGCAGCGCGGGTGTGACCGCTCCCGGTCATCTTTAATGATTGTTCGATTTATCGATGCCTTGCTTCGATCTCGTACAAGCTTTTCGCCACGATGCGATGCTCACTCGATGTCATAAAGCGGCTTGCCGGTATTGTTCTTCCAGTTCAACACGACCACCGACGCTATCAACGCTATGACGACGAGATACACGTTGAAGAGCCATGCCTTCTGGATGGAAGCCAGCCATGTACTGAAGTACGACGCTGTGCCGCCGAAGAAGGCCACTGCCAGCGAGATAAAGAAGCCGAACAGCTTCGTACGATAGCGCGTCGGAACCTGCTCGGACACTGCCGCGGGTTTGGCGCCGGTGATGAACCCGACAAGCACGAGGCCGATCGTTTGTGCAACGAGCAATGTCCATGGCTCGGTGGTGATCATCCCCCAGAGCGGGAAGATCGTAATGGCGATTCCGATCAGGGAGATGAGCGTCGTCACCTTGCGACCGATGAAATCCGAAAGCCTGCCGATGACGGGCAGTGCTACAAGGTAGACTACCTGTGCGATGCAACTCATCGTGAACGCGTCGTGTGCGTTCATGTGCTTCACGCTCATCGCATAGATGGCGGCAGAGCTAACCCACGTGTAGTACGTTAGCGTCGAACCTGCTTCGTACATGAACAGCTTGATACCCTCCTTGAAGAGCTTGCCGCGCGACCAGGGTTGCACGTGATGTTTCACGGCGGAGGCGTCCTCGACGCTTTCGACCATATTGCGGCGCAGCCATAGCACGAAGACGGCGAGCAAGCCGCCCGCTGCGAAAGGCACGCGCCAGCCCCATTGCTGCATTTGATCAGCCGAAAGCACGGCTGTGAGAAATGCCATGAAGAAGGTGGCGATCAACGAACCCGCACCTACCGAGATAAACACGGCGCTCGACCAGAGGCCGCGTCGTTTGGGCGGTGCGATCTCGGCGACGTAAGCGTACGAAGCCGTCGTCTCGCCGCCATGCGCTGCGCCCTGCACAAGCCGCGCGAGCAGCAGCGCGGCGGACGCCCAACCGCCGATCGCGTCATAAGACGGAATCGCCGCAATTAACAGGCTCGCGGTTGCCATCATGAGCATCGTGCTGAGCAGCACGGCACGACGGCCGAGTCGGTCCGCCATTGCACCGAATACGATGCCGCCGAGCGGGCGCGCGAAAAACCCAGCGGCGAAAACGGCGAGCGTGTTCAGCAACGAGGACATTCGATCGGCCTTGTCGAACAACGCAGCAGCAATATAAACCGACGCTACGGTGTAGACGGTCCAGTCGAACCATTCGAGCAGGTTGCCGACACCTGACGCGAGCAGCGAACGTAGATGCGAAATCGGTCTCGGTTGGGCCATGTCGTTGGCCACCGATGTCACTCCGGGAAATTGATTCACAGCTCCTCCAACTTTTCGAATAGTGTGCGTATGTTCAGGCGAGATCGCGTTCCGCGCGCTTCTCTACGGCCAGCATCGCGGCGATCAGATCGTTCGCATCGACTGGCCGCTCGAAATTCGCAATATGTGGCGCTCGCATGGTGTGTTCGGCGATCTGCTCCAGCATTGCGCGATCCATGCTTTGTGCACCCAACCCGCTCGTGCCGAGCAAACGTGTGGGCAGGCCGATGCGCGTGAAGAAATCCACGATGTCGTCGATAAAAGCGGCCGGTCGTTGTTCGAGATGCAACTGCACGAGCAGACCGTAGGCGACCTGATGGCCATGCGGGGAAGGTCGATCACTGTCCAGACGGGATAGCCCACGCGTCATCGCGTGAGCGATCGAGAGGCCGCCGCTTTCAAAACCAAGCCCGCTGAGCAGAATGACTGCTTCGATGAGCCGGTCGTACGACGCTGTCACGCCATGAGTTTGCACCTGGCTCAGCGCGGTTTCGGCATGCTCGCGTATCGCCTCGTAGCATGCCTGTGCGAGTGCATAGCCCGCGTACGAAGGCCGGGCACCAAACAGGTTCTTGCCTTGTGCCCGCATGCACTGACTTGCTTCGAAATACTTGGATACCGCGTCGCCGATACCCGCGACGAGAAAGGCGCGAGGCGCACGCGCGAGTACGGTTGTATCGACCAGCACGAGCACGGCGCTGCGCGGCATGTGGCGCACCTCGGCCAACTGGTGATGTTCGTCGTAGAGGACATAGTTTTTGGACGTCGGCGAGTCGTTAGAGGCGATGGTCGGCACAGTCACGAGGGGACGGGCGGTTACGTGCGATAGTGCTTTGCCCGCATCGAGTGTTTTGCCTCCACCGATCGCGACGACGATCTCGAAGTCGTGCCTGGACGCATCGTTCACAAGCGCGTCCACGGCGGCCGACACCAACTCGCCGCCGAATTCTGTCCACACGCAACGAACGTTGTGCTTTTCGCACGAAGCCTCGACCTGTGACTCGACGATTTGGCGTACGCCTGCATCGCACACGATCAACGCGGATCTGGCGTGCTCGACCAACCAGTATCCGATGGAACCGATGACTCCTTCTCCCTGCACGTAACGGCCAGGCGAGCCGAAAACAAGATGCTGCATGTTGCTAGATTCTCCACGAATTGATGCTGTCGATGAGGCTCTTCATACGGAGCTCCCTAGTAAAGATATATGATGCATGATGCGTCATTGGAAGCCAATCCAGGGTATTCCCCCTTGAGACAGTGACGCATCGTTCGTCGATATGGATGTATCATATATGATACGTTATGTTAAAACACCGGAGATGAGAAATGGTTGAACAAACATCCGTGCGGAACGGCGTCGCAGTTGTGACTGGCGGCGGAACGGGCATCGGGCGCGCGGTTGCGGAATACCTCGCACAGACGGGCACCGTGGTTGCCTTGGGGATCGATGTGGATGACGATCTCCCTAAATCCGTTACCTTTCGCAAAGCGGACGTCACGTCGAGCGAACAGGTGGCGAGTGCGTTGGCTGATCTCGATGAGATCGATTATCTGGTCAATTGCGCGGGCATCATACTTCACGAAGGCCGGGAATTTGCTCCGGAAGGGTTTCGACGCGTGGTGGACATCAATTTATGCGGATCGCAGATTCTCATTGATGTGACGTGCGAGCGCCTTGCGCGGCGGCGTGGCGCGATCGTCAATGTCGCGTCTATGTGGAGTTTTTTTGGCTCGAAAAACAATCCGGCATACGCGGCGAGCAAGGCGGGTGTTCTCGGACTAACGCGCTCTTACGCAGTCGCACTCGCAGAGCAGGGCGTGCGCGTCAACGCCATCGCCCCGGGCTGGATCAGGACGCGGTTGTCGTCAGGAGCGCTCGACAACCCTGAGCGCAGCACCGCCATCATGGCGCGCCTGCCTCTCAAGCGGTGGGGAGAACCGATGGACGTCGCACGCGTGGTGGGGTTTCTCTGCTCGCCAGCCGCGGAGTACGTCACTGGGGCGGTGCTTCCCGTCGATGGCGGCTTCGGAATCGCGTAACGGCCGGCTGGCACGCTGATGCCCTCGCGCGACAACGAGGGCACCGCAGCAAGTGGGGCAGTGTAGTGTGACCTGCCCGGATTTTACGCGCTGCGCAAGTCGTTCTGCGTCATCCATTCGAGAAGCACACGCTCGCCCCAGGCAATGTCTTCCTGAATTGCCGTCGATACCGCAACGCCATCTTTCTTTTTCAGCCCGCTCAGCACGCGGTAATGCGGATGATGCCGGTTGGAAATCGCGCGCGCCGGCACGTGCGAATGAAACACGTGCAGAAGCGGACCCATGCGAACCCAGAGTCCGGCCACGACATCGAAAAGACTCGGCATGCCGGCGATGCTCAGCAGCTGGAAATGGAAGTCGCGATTGATGCGGGCGGCCTCGGCCGGACTGACCGAAACGGCTGCGATGAATCTGTCGTGCGTGGCAGACAGCGCCTCGATTTGCGGTTTCGTCACGACGAGCGCGGCACGCTCGGCAGCGGCACCCTCCAGAAGACGGCGCATCAGCTGGATTTCAGCCACCGTTGCCGAATCCAGTTCCGGAACCTTGATCGACGTTGCCGCCGTCATTTCGAGCGCCTGCTCGCTGACGAGCCGAAAGATGGCTTCTCGCACAGGCGTGATGCTGATACCGAGCGACTCCGCCATATTGGCGATGCGGATCCGGTCGCCAGGCGAGTATTCGCCGTTCATCAGCGCGTTGCGAATCTGATCATAGGTACGCGACGAAAGATTGCTTTTCTCGAGGGGAGGAGGTGTTTTCATCGTGGGTTATCAGCCAGGTGCTATATCGTGCATGATATCTCATCGCCGCTTCGCGCCGCCGGGAGTCAGCTCCGCACTTCCGTATCCAGCAGGAATTCGACGAAGCGCTCGAGCTGGGCCGTGACCATGCGCTCTCCGAGATGAGTGCGAGCGCCGCGCTTCGCCGCGGCGGAAAGCAGGGGAGTGACGGGCGGCTGCATCACGACTTCCGCGACCACCACGCCTGGTTCGATGCGAGCGACGTCGCAGGGCAGAGCGTCGCCTTCCTTGAGACCGAGCGAGGTGGCGTTGACGACAATGTCGTGACCCCTTGGATCGGTGCTACCCGCTTCGACTCTTGCGTGCGGCGCGTGTTGCCGGATGAGTTGTGCCAGTTGCTGCGCTTTTTCCGGGCTGCGATTTGCGATTGTTAGTGCGCCGACGTCTGCGCGGGCGAGCGCGAGCGCAATTGCCGTCGCGGCACCGCCGGCGCCCAGCAGCAAGACTCGCTGACTTTCGAGCGTCACGCCCTGATTACGCAATCCGTCCACGAAACCCACGCCGTCGTACATGCGGCCTGTGTAGGTTCCGTCAGCATTGCGTCGCACCGTATTGACCACGCCGAGCCGTGCGGCATCGTCTTCGAGCGAATCGCAGAGCGCAGCGGCCGCCTGCTTATGAGGGATAGTCAGGACGACACCGGCGAGATTGTCGACAAAGCGCAGGCCGTTCCATGCGTCCGAAAGATGCTCGGGACGCACTGCCCACGGCACCATGACAGCATTGATGCCGCGCTCGGCGCATAGCGCATTGAAGAACGTGGGGGTGCGAATGTGGTCGGCCGGCCACGCCATCAGAACAATGACTTTCGTCTTTCCGTTGATGGGAGCGTGCCTGGTGTTGTCGATACTCACGGTCTCTTCTCCGATGCTCATATTGTTGCGATCTATACGATGACTGCGATTTGTTAATGATATATGATGCGTCATCATCGGGCAACGCAACTTCAGGCAGGGCGATGATCAGACTCTTTATCTTCGATTTCGACGGCACGTTGGCGGACACGCATGAAGCCATCGTCAATTGTGTCGAAGCGACGTTCGACGTTTTTGCGCACGCGAGACCGCCGTGGAAGAGCGTCATCGAGGCGATCGGCGCCGGGCTTGCCATACCCGACGTGATGCGTCACTTGCACGGTCCGTCGCTCGACATCGAGGCCGCCGCGCGCTGGACGGCCTGTTATCGCTCGTTGTATGACACGACCGGATTACCGCAAACGCGGCTCTTTCCCGGCGTGGGCGCGACGCTCGAGCGCTTGCGCGCAGAGGGCGCACACACGGCCGTTGTAAGTAACAAGGGGGTGTCGTCCGTGGAGCAGGCGCTCTCTCACTACGGCATCCGCGACGCTATCGATCTCGTCGTGGGCGACCGTCCGGGTATGCCTAGGAAACCGGATCCTGCGGCTTACCAGCGTTTCATCGAGCCTCGCTTTGCTGGGATCGCGCCGGCACAAACCGTCGTTGTAGGCGATACGCACGCCGACATTGGTTTCGCTCGTGCGATCGGCGCTCAGGCCTGCTGGGCGCGCTACGGCTACGGCGATCACCGACGCTGCGAGCAGCTTGCGCCCGATCATATCGTCGATCAGTTCGAGGCGCTGAAAGCGTTTATCGCATAAGACCGCGTAATCACGCAGCCGATGAAATCTTGCACTGCCCATTGTGATGATGCATCATATATCATGCGTGATTGTGAAGAAGTACCTTTTACCCAATTGATTTCCGGTCGCAAGGCCGCCACAGGAGACGTTATGTCAGCAGCAGTCGAGGCGCGTGAAGCGCCCCTTACGCCAGAGGAGCTTTCGCGTTTGCGCGAGAAGGCCCAGTTCATCCGTCTCGAGACGATTCGCCTGATCGAGATCGCCAAGACGGGACACTACTCGTCGGTGTTTTCGGCAGCGGAGCTTTTTTCCGCGCTCTACTACGACGTCATGGCGATTCGTCGTGGCGAGCCGCAATGGACCGATCGGGACCGCTTCACGATGGGTAAGGGACACGCGGCAGTGGGGCTTTTCCCGATCCTTGCAGAGTACGGTTTCATCGACACTGAAACGCTGAACGGATATACGCGGCTCGGCAATCCGCTGGGCGACCATCCGGATATGACGAAGGTGCCGGGCATCGACTTCAGTTCGGGTTCGATCGGCCATGCGCTTTCCAACGGCGCGGGCATGGCGAAGGCCGCGCAAATGAACGGGAAGTCGTTCAACGTCTTCACGATGCTTGGCGATGGAGAAATGCAGGAAGGCCAGGTGTGGGAAGCAGCGTTGTTTGCCGCGCATCACCGGCTGAACAATCTGATTGCGATCGTCGATCGCAATGGGTTTCAACTCGACGGCAAGGTCGACGATGTCATCGGCATCGAGTCGCTGATGGAAAAATGGCGCGCTTTCGGCTGGGAAACCTACGAAGTGGACGGGCATGACCTGACGGCGCTTGTCCCGCTGCTGCGCCGCGTGAAGGCGCAGACGGCCGGGCGCGACAAGCCGGTCTGCATCGTCGCGCGCACGATCAAGGGCAAGGGGGTGTCGTACATGGAAACGGAGCCGGGCTGGCATCTCGGCTATCTCGCCCCGGACGACGCGCAACGCGCAATCGACGAAATCAAAAGCAAGGTGATCTGAACATGTCCGCACCCCAAAACTCCACTTCCTGGCAGTATCGTGCGCTCAATGCGCTGAACCCCGGTCTGGACTATCTGTCCGATGCGCTCATCGAACTCGCCAACCAAGGCCATCCGGTGATCGCGGGCTCGGCCGATCTGCAGTATTCGAACGGCCTGAACAAGTTCGCGACCGCGTTTCCCGAGCGTTACGTCCAGTTCGGCATTTCCGAGCAGAACATGGTGTCGGCTGCCGCCGGCATGGCGACCACGGGTGTGATGCCATTCGTTGCGACGTTCGCGTCGTTCCTCGGTTTGCTGTGCTGCGAACAGATTCGTATGGACGTCGCGTATTGCAAACTGCCGGTGCGTCTTATTGGCCACCATACGGGAATTTCGCTGGGCTTCTACGGGACATCGCACCACGCCACCGAAGACATTTCGACGATGCGCGCGATCGCCAACCTCACCGTGATTTCGCCGGCAGACGGCCCGCAATTGGCCGCAGCGCTCAAGGCGTCGGTGAACTGGCCGGAGCCGATCTATTTCCGGATCGGACGCGGCCGTGATCCCAAGGTCTACGAAGACGGCGTCAAATTCGAAATCGGTAAGGCAATCGAGCATGCCAAAGGCGACGATGTCACGATCATCGCTTGCGGCATCGCCGTGTCAGGTGCACTCGAGGCCGCACAGGCATTGCGCAGCGCGGGCAAATCGGTTGGCGTCATCGACATGCCGACCATCAAGCCGCTGGATCGCGTGGCCATTATCGAAGCGGCGCGCCGTTCCAAAGCGCTGGTGACGGTTGAAGAACACAACGTAATCGGTGGCCTGGGCGCGGCCGTGGCTGAAGTGGTCGCCGACGAAGGGATCGGCGTGCGTGTCGTGCGACACGGCATCTACGACGAGTACAGCCTGATCGCACCGCCGACGCATCTGTATGCGCACTACAAGCTGGACGGGGTGGGTATCGCGCAGGTCGTGCGCGATGCGCTGACGCGGGTGAGCTGATACATGACTGCATACGCCTGACGGCGTTGCATATACAGCTGCGGCCGGCTGTCTTGACGGGCAGCCGGCCGCGGTTTTTGAAAAGAGGACAGCATGAACGAAATGGAAGGTTGGCGCGCCGTCACCTTGCGGGACCCGGAACTGCTTCGACACGCATGTTTGATCGATGGAAACTGGCTCGCAGCTAACAACGGCGCGACGATCGAAGTCACGAACCCCGCCACGGGCGCATCGCTTGGAACGGTGCCGCGCATGGGCGCGTCGGAGACCCGCCGCGCGATTCAGGGGGCAGAGCGCGCGTTGCCGGCGTGGCGTGCGCGGCCCGCAAAAGCGCGCGCCGAACTGCTACGGCGCTGGTACGAACTGATGCTCGAGCATCGGGTAGACCTCGCGCGCATCATGACGCTCGAACAAGGCAAGCCCCTCGCGGAGAGTCGAGGGGAGATCGCGTACGCGGCGTCGTTCATCGAATGGTTTGCGGAAGAGGCGAAGCGCGTCTACGGGGACGCAATCCCGTCGCCCGCCAGCGACAGGCGCATTCTCGTACTCAAGCAGCCTATCGGCGTTTGCGCGGCGATCACACCGTGGAATTTTCCCGCGGCCATGCTGACGCGCAAGCTCGGTCCCGCATTGGCTGCCGGCTGCACCATGGTGATCAAGCCCGCGAGCCAGACGCCGTTTTCCGCTCTCGCACTATGCGTGCTGGCCGAGCGGGCGGGAATTCCCGCGGGCGTGGTTAGCTGTGTAACGGGCTCTGCCAACGAGATCGGCTCTGAACTCACCTCGCATCCCGCCGTACGCAAGGTGTCGTTCACTGGGTCGACAGAAATCGGCAAACTGTTGCTGGCGCAATGCGCATCGACGGTCAAGAAGACTTCGATGGAATTGGGTGGCAACGCACCGTTCATCGTATTCGACGATGCGGACCTCGACGCGGCAGTACAGGGTGCGATCGCCTCCAAGTATCGCAACGCTGGTCAGACCTGCGTGTGCGCGAACCGTCTGCTGGTGCAGGACGGCGTCTACGACGCGTTTGCCGCGAAGCTCGCGGACAAGGTGCGCGAAATGAAGATGGGCAACGGACTGGAAGAGGGCGTCACGATCGGCCCGCTTATCGATGCGAAGGCGGTCGCCAAGGTCGAAGAGCATGTCGCCGATGCGCGGGCGAAGGGCGCGCGCGTGATCGTGGGCGGCATGCGAGGCGAACAGTCCGGCAACTTCTACGCACCGACGGTGCTCGCCAATGCGACGCCCGACATGCAGATATTCTCGGAGGAAACCTTCGGTCCTGTCGCGCCGCTGTTCCGGTTCGGCACCGAGGCCGACGCGATCGCGCTGGCCAACGACACGCCGTTCGGTCTCGCTGCTTACTTTTATGGCCGCGATATCGGTCGCGTGTGGCGCGTCGCTGAGGCGCTCGAGTGTGGGATGGTTGGTATCAACGAAGGGATCATCTCGACGGAAGTTGCGCCCTTTGGTGGCGTGAAGGAGAGCGGTCTCGGACGTGAAGGCTCGCGCTATGGTCTCGACGATTATCTGGAAATCAAGTATCTGTGCTTCGGCGGCATCGCCTGAGCACCACGCGCTTCAACGATGAAAATGGCCGCCCCGGGGCGGCCATCTTTTTTGAGTCGGCCAAACCTGCTCAGAAGCCGGATACATAGCCTCCATCGACTGGCAGCGTCACGCCCGTGACATACGCAGCCGCATCGGATGCAAGGAACACGGTGGCGCCTGCGAGATCATCCACTTCGCCCCAGCGGCCTAACGCGGTCCTCGATACGATTTTCGTCGACAGGTCGTCGGATTCCCAGAATATCCGCGTCATGTCGGTGCGGTGATAGCCGGGCGCAATGGCGTTGACGCGTACGCCGCGCCGGCCGTATTCATGGGCGAGCGAGCGTGTCAGACCCACCACACCTGTCTTGCTGGCGCAGTAGGCGGGCACGTCGGCATCGGCGAGATAGCTGAGCATGGAGGCGATATTGACGACCGATCCGCGCGTCTGTTCGAGCAGCGGACGTGCTGCCTGTGAGAGCCGCATCACGCTGCGCAGATTGACGTCGAGCACGTTGCCGAACACGTCGTCCTCGTACTCGTCATGCGGGCGCGCAACGCCCGCTGCATTGACCAGCACATCGAGCCGCGGCAGGTCGCCGACAAATGCACTGATCTCGCTCGCGTTGCGCACGTCCAGAGTCGCGAAACGGATTCCCGCCAACGAATTCTGGTCCTGCAGCGCGGCGAGCTTCGTTGACGACGAGCCTGTCGCGATGGTGTGAGCGCCGAGCCGCTGAAACGCGGTGGCGATAGCCAGTCCGATACCGCTCGTGGCACCGGAAACGAGGACATGCTTTCCTGCAAACAGGTCTGCGCGAAAGCTGCCGATTTCAAAGTTCATAGACGATTCTCCATGGGGAGCGCGAGGACTGGCGGACGAGTGCCTCGCGTGCCCGGATGTCGGGGTTCTGGAACGCAGAGTGACTAGTTGCCCGTGGCCTGAGCGCGAATTTCGGGAATCGACTTGATGGGCGGAATCGTGTACTTGTAGAAGAGATTCTTCGGATCAGGATCGATCTTCTGGTCGACGTTGCTCTGCGTAATGATGGCGGGCGGAAAGCCTGAGCCCATCGGCAGGTTGTTGGCATCCACGCGGCGTGTGAAGGCTTCGTGAATGAACTCGATCGCGGCCACACCTGTTTGCTCGCCAGAGTTTTCACCCGTGACGAGAATGTTGCCTTTCTTGATCTGATCCAGTTCGCCGCGATAGCCGCCCGCCGCATCGGCGATACGGATTTTCCCCTGCTTGCCCATATTGCGCACCGCGCGCAGCGCACCGAGCCCCATGAAGTCGTTCTCGGAGAGGATGAAATTCAGCTTGTCGCCATTGGCGGAGAGAATGTCTTCGGTGGCGGCGAGACTGCCTTCCTCGGTCCATTTGCCTACGCCAAGTCCAAGCACATTGAACCTGATATCGGGCGCGCTCAGCTTGCCGGTCTTCTTCAGCGTCTGGAAGAGTTCAAAGCCGCGCAGCATGGCGTCTTCGCGACTCGCATTCGGCGAACGTTCACGCATGCGAGCGTCGACAATGCCCGCGATGAGGCCGTTGATGCGGCTTTCGGAGGTCGAATTCCCGAGCACGCCGATAATCACGGCGGCGTCGATCGGCGTGTCTTTACCCGCTGTCCTGGCGACGTATTGCCCCACTTCGAATCCGCTTGCATAGGGATTGCCGAGCAGCGTCGTCAATACCCGTGCACTCGCGTCGGGCGTTGTGCCGACGGTGACAACGGGAATGCCCGCATCGACCGCACGGTTGATGCACGCCGCGACACCGAGCGTATCGGTGGGGTCCACCACGATCACATCCATCTTGCGCGTCACGAAGTTGTCGATCTGCGCGCATTGACGTTGCAGATCGCCGTCAGCCACCTGGACATCGACGGCGTAGCCATACTTCGCCGACGTTTGCCGCGCACCCTTGATGAGTTCGACGAACCACGGATTGCCCAGCGTGATGTCGGTCCAGCCGATCTTCAGCTGACCGGCATTCGCCGGCTGTTTTGGCCACGCTTTACGGATGGCGGTTCGATCGGGCAGCGCCGGGTCGACGACGCCGGACAAGGCGGTGTTGGGCAGCATCGAGTAGATCTTCGCCTTCGCATGTGCATAGGTTGGGGCCGTCATGCCGAACGCCAGCATGGTCGCGACGGCGAATGCTCTGCGAGCAACGCGCATATCAGTCTCCTGAAGAGTGTTGTTGGATGAAATCGGTGTGTGCGGGGTCGTCTTGTGCGGTCGCCCCACGAGGTGTGGTGATGGGCTTAGCGTTGGCCGACGCGCTGGACGAGTACGGCGAGGACGATGATGACGCCCTTGATGATCTGCTGCGGATAGACGGGCACGCTCAACAGGTTCATCACGTTGCCAATCAGACCGAGCACGAGCACGCCTATGACGGTGTTGGGAACCGAGCCCTTGCCGCCCGACAGCAATGCGCCGCCGATCACGCAGGTGGCGATGCCGTCGAGCTCGAGGCCGACACCGGTGATGGGCGTGCCGACACCCGTTCGTGCGGTGAAGACGATGCCTGCCACCGCGCTCAATGCACCCGAGATCACATAGACCCAGAACTTGTAGCTGCGATCCGAAATGCCGGCCAGCCGTACTGCGGTCTCGTTGCTGCCCGTCGCGATCACCATGCGTCCGAACGTGGTGTGGTTCATCACGAAGTAGAACAGCAGCGCGACCACAACCGCGAGCAGAACGGGCCATGGCAACCCGATCAGCGGAATGCGGCCGCTGCCGAAATCGTTGAGCAGGTCTGCAGCGGGCAGATCGAGCGGCAACATCGTCGGCTGCCCGTTCGACATCATGTAGGTGACGCCGCGTGCGATCGTCATCATGGCGAGCGTGACGATGAACGGCGCGAGTCCGAATGCCGTCACGAGCATGCCATTGAGCGCGCCGAAGATCGCGCCGAGCAGCACGGCCATCACGACGGCGACCAGAAGAGCGGGCGCACCGCCCATCGGCATGACGGGCACCAGCATCGCGACGAGCAGGCCGCCCGACGCAGCAATCGAGCCCACAGAAAGATCGATGCCGCCTGTGTTGATGACGAGCAACATGCCCAGGCTGACGAACAGCAGCGGCGTCATCTGCCGCAACAGGTTGTACAGATTCTCTTCGCTCAGAAAGGCAGGCGACATGATGCTCGATACGATAAACAGCAGCGCGAGCATGATGAGCGCGTTATAACGCACCAGACCGCGCAGCAGCGGAACATTCGCCCGCCGCGTTTGCATGATTCCTTCCATTACTTCACTCCCATGGCCAGCGATATCAGCGACTTTTCATTGATGGCGGGGCCGCTGAGTTCGCCCGCGATTCGGCCTGCGCGCATCACCACCACGCGATCACACAGGCCAATGATTTCCGGCATGTCAGAAGAGACGACGATGATGGCGACGCCCGCGCGTGCGAGATCATTAATGACCTGATAGATCTCGATCTTTGCGCCGATATCGACACCGCGAGTCGGTTCGTCGAGAATCAATACGCGGCATCCGGTCGAGATCCACTTCATCAGCGCGACCTTTTGCTGGTTGCCGCCGGAAAGCGTCGACACGTTGATTTCGGTGTCGCGCGCCTTGACGCGCAACTGTTTGATGAGCTCGCGCGTTTGCGCACGCTCGGCGCGGTGATTGAGAACGCAACGCAGCCGGGCAAACGCATTGCGAGGCTTCATCATCGCGTTCACGCGTATCGGCATGTTCAGAAGCACGCCCTGTTGTTTGCGGTCCTCGGGAAGCATGCCGATACCGCCGTCGATACCGTGTCGAGGCCGCTTGATGCGAGTGAGCGGCCGGCCATCGACATGAATCTCGCCGGAGTCTTTTCGATCGGCGCCGAAGATCGCGCGCATTGTTTCCGTGCGGCCCGCGCCGACGAGTCCGCTAAAACCCAACACTTCGCCTGAACGGACATGAAACGAGACGTCCTGAACGCGATCGCCTGCATTCAGGTTGCGGACCTCGAGCCGCGTATCGCCGATCGCGGCGTCACGCCCGGGAAACAGATCGCCCAGCTCACGTCCCACCATCAACTGGACGAGTTGAGTCTCATCGATGTCGGCAATGCGCACAGTGCTGACGAAGGCGCCGTCTTTTAGCACGGTGGCGCTGTCGCACAGGTGGAAAATTTCTTCGAGCCGGTGAGAGATATAGATGATGCACACGCCATCGCGCTTGAGCCTCTCGAGCAGCGAAAACAGGCGCGTGGTTTCGCGTGCCGTGAGCACGGCTGTCGGCTCGTCGAATACGAGCACACGCGAGGTGCGAGAGAGCGCCTTGCAAATCTCGACGATCTGCTGCTCGGCCACCGACAAGGTGAACACGGGCCGGGACACATCCAGCTCGCCGAAGCCGAGCGCATCGAGTTGCTCGCGTGCGCGCGCCTTCAGCCGCGACCAGTTGATGATCGTCTTCCCGGCGCCGAGGTCGTGCAAGAAGATGTTCTCGGCGACGGACAGATGTTTCGCGAGAGAAAACTCTTGATGGATCACGGATATGCCGTGAGCCTGCGCCGCATGTGGACCGTCAATCGTGAGGCGTTCACCGTCCAGCAGTATCTCGCCTTCATCTGGCGAATATGCGCCGGCCAGAATTTTCATCAGCGTCGATTTGCCTGCGCCGTTTTCGCCCATCAGCGCATGCACGTGACCGCCGTGTGCTTCAAGGCTGACACTGCGCAGCGCCTGTACGCCGCCAAAGTGCTTGCTGATGTTGCGCATGACCAGATGGTTGCTCATCGTCTCCTCTGTGATGCTGATATTCGATCGACACGACACGTAATAGCCTCACCGCGTGGTATCAACCTGGTTCTCAATATGATAGATGATGCATCATATATCTATAGATGAGAAAGCCAAGATGAGTGTTTGCCCCAGGCCGCCTTGAAATCTTGGCAATCGGTTGCCGATCTTCGGATGTATCATATATCATGCGTTGAGGCTGGGGAGCCGCGCAGCAGCAGACGCCCCTAGTCATTCGATCAGAACAGAGACCATGGAGACACGTGATGTATGACTACATCGTGATCGGCGGCGGTTCGGCAGGAAGCGCCGTTGTCGGACGGCTGGTGGAGGCCGGTGCGAAAGTGCTGCTACTCGAAGCGGGGCCGCGCGACAAGAACCCGCTCGTGCATATTCCGGCGGGCTTCACACGGCTGCTTTCGACGGATCTGCTGTATCACTACGAGACGGAACCTCAGAGCGGCCTCGATGCCAGACCGCGCATCGTGCCGCAAGGGCGGGTACTGGGCGGCGGCAGTTCGGTGAACGCGCTGATCTACATTCGCGGACAGCGCGAAGACTACGACGAATGGGCGCGACTCGGGAACACCGGATGGTCGTACGAAGAAGTATTGCCGTATTTCAGACGCGCGGAAGACAACGAACGACTCAATGACCGTTATCACGGTGTCGGTGGACCGCTTGGCGTATCCGATCTCAGTCAGCGCTGCGAGTTATCGACGGCGTTCGTGCGCGCCGCCCAGCAGGCGGGCATTCCGTTTTCACACGACTTCAACGGCGAGCGCCAGAACGGGGTTGGATTCAACCAGATCACGACCCGCAACAACAGGCGCTGCAGTGCCGCGGTCGCTTATCTGCGACCAGCTGAGGCAAGCGGCCGGCTGACGATCCGGACTGGGGTCCGCGTGGACCGCATTCTTGTCGAGCACGGGCGTGCGGTCGGTGTCGAATTCGACGACCACGGAAAGGTTGTCCGCGAGAAGGGATGCAAAGAGGTGATTCTGTCGGGCGGAGCCGTACAGTCGCCGCGGCTGCTGATGCTGTCGGGAATCGGCCATGCCGGCGAACTCGCGCGGCATGGCATCGAGGTCGTGCAAGACGTGCGGGGAGTGGGCGCCAACCTGCAGGACCACATCGAGTTTCCCGCAGTCGCCTACTGCACCGGCAGCTATGGCTATTACGGTCAGGACAGTATCGTCAATACGTTGAAGAACGGAATGCAATATCTGCTGTTCAAGAGTGGACCCGTGACGTCGAACGTGACGGAGGCCTGTGCGTTTGTCAACGTCGACGATCCTGAAGGCCGGCCGAACATCCAGATGCACTTCGTGCCGATCGTGTTCCTCGATCTCGATCAGGATCACGTGAAGTCGGCGGGCGCGACGATCAATCCCTGTGTGCTACGTCCGCAGAGTCGCGGCGAAATCCGTCTGAAAAGTGCTGACCCGAAGTCGGCGCTGTCGATCGACCCGAAATATTTCCAGCATGCCGAGGATCGGCGTGTCGCCGTCGAAGGCCTCAAAAAGGCACGCGAGATTCTCGCGCAACCCGCGTTGCGTGCCTATACCGGCGAAGAAGCGCTGCCCGGTGCGTCGATCGGCACCCATGCCGCGCTGCTGGACTATATCCGCAAACGCGCGAAAACCGTCTATCACCCCGTTGGAACATGCCAGATGGGCATCGGTGAGCACGCAGTGGTGGACCCCGAGCTTCGCGTGCGCGGTGTCGCTGGGCTGCGGGTGATCGATGCATCGGTGATGCCGAATCTCATTTCGGGTAACACCAACGCGGCCTCCATCATGATTGGCGAAAAGGGCGCCGACTACGTGCTCGGCAAGGCAGCGCTGACGGGCCGGGCGCTCGAGGCGGTGGCGTAACGATGTCCAACCACAGCGTGACGATCGATACGACGGGTGCCTGGACCTGGACGACTGCGGGCGCGCCCAGTGCGCTCGCGTGGCAGCAAGTGACGATGCCTTTGGTGGAACCGGGCGAGGTGCTGGTGAGCAACCGCGCAATTGGCTTGAATCCGGTTGACTGGAAATTCATCGAGTGGGGTTCGCCTGCGTGGCGGCCCGGCCACATTCCGGGTGTCGACGGAGCCGGCGAAGTCGTCGCGGTTGGAGCAGGCGTGCAACGCGAATGGATCGGCGCACGCGTTGCCTATCATCAGGCGCTCACGCGCAACGGCAGCTTCGCGGAGTACACCGTGGTGCCCGTGCGGGCGCTTATGCGGTTACCTCCAGGACTCAATTTTGTCGAAGCGGCAGCGTTGCCGTGTCCCATGCTCACCGCCTGGCAGGCGATACAGAAGGTGCCGCAGCAGACAGGACTGGAGGTGCTTGTGTCCGGCGCGGGTGGCGCGGTCGGTACGCTGCTGGTGCAATTGGCCGTGCGTGCGCGCTGGCGCGTCGCCGCCATGTGCAACCGTCGTCACTTCGAACGCATGGCGCGTCTGGGTGCTTCCACGTGTATCGAGCCGGACATCGGAAGCTGTGCGCTTTCTCCGCATCATCTGTTTGACGTGGTGTTCGATACGGTCAGCGGTCCTCACGCCGCCCGACTGGCGCGCGGCATCGGTGCGAATGGTCATCTGGTCTGCATCCAGGATCGCATGGAAACGCCACCCGTCGAGCCATTTACCACGGCGATCTCATTGCATGAAGTCGCGCTGAATGCACTGCATGGCTATGGCACGGGCGCGCATTGGAGTGCATTGGTCGAAGCAGGTGAGCGCATATTTACGGAGGTACTGCATCACGTGCTTGCGCCCCTGCCCGTCGAACCCATGCCGATGATGCAGTTGCCGCAAGCACTTGAGTCGTTGAAAACACATGACACGCAAGGTCGCCCTGTCATCGTTCTGAATGGATAACGCCGGAGTTGCCGGCAACCATAGTATTCCGCTCAACGATGACGGAGTGCCAGGCCGTATTGGAGAAGAAATCAACGGCATGCCACGCATCACGTTCTGATGCGCTGCCGACGGGAATGAAGTCGTCCCTTCTTAACTCACTAGCAGGAGAGTCGAATGACAGATGCGAAGCGGTTCTATATTGCAGGGAAGTGGCAAACACCGGACGCGAGGGCGGAAATCGAGGTCGACAATCCGGCAGACGAGTCGGTGTTGACGGCGATCGCGGCCGCATCCGCGGAAGACGTCGATCGCGCGGTAGCCGCTGCGAAAGGGGCGTTCGACGAGTATTCGCGAACGACCTTCGAGCAACGCGAGCGCTGGCTCGTCAAACTGCTCGACGCCTACAACAGGCGTTACGCCGATATGGCGCGCGCCATATCGCAAGAGATGGGCGCGCCGATCGACTTCGCGTCGGCCGCCCAGGCTCGCACGGGGCAGGGCCATCTGGAGGCGGGCATCAAGGCGTTGCGCGAATTCCGCTTTCGGCATGAGGTTGCCGGCGGCAGCGTGGTGCGCGAGCCGATCGGCGTTTGCGCGCTGATCACGCCTTGGAACTGGCCCATCAACCAGATTGCCTGCAAGGTCGTGCCTGCACTGGCGACGGGATGCACGATGGTGCTCAAGCCAAGCGAAATTGCCCCGTTGAGCGCGGTGCTTTGGGCGGAACTGATCGACGAACTCGATTTGCCGCCCGGTGTGTTCAATATGATTACGGGCGATGGGACGACGGCCGGAGCCGCACTCGTGCGACATCCGAACGTCGATATGATTTCGTTCACGGGTTCGACGCGCGCAGGCACTGCGATCGGTGCCGTGGGCGCTCAGATGGTCAAGCGTGTCACCCAGGAACTCGGCGGCAAATCGCCGAACATCATTTTGCCCGGAGCGGATCTGGGGCGCGCGGTCGCGAGCGGCGTGCGGCACTGTATGGCGAATAGCGGACAGTCGTGTAACGCACCGACCCGAATGCTCGTGCCGGAATCCGAATACACACAAGCCATCGATATCGCACGCCAGGCGGCAGGCGATATCAGCGTGGGCCTTCCGGAACAGCAAGGCGCGCATATCGGACCCGTTTCGTCACGAGTGCAATTCGAGAAGGTTCGGGCGTTGATCCAGGCGGGCATCGACGAAGGCGCGACGCTCGTTGCGGGCGGGCCCGAACGGCCGACGGGACTTGAACGGGGTTTCTACGTCAAGCCGACTGTGTTTGCGAACGTCGATAACACCATGCGCATTGCGCGTGAGGAAATTTTCGGCCCTGTGCTGTCGATGATTCCATACAGCAATCTCGATGAAGCCATTTCGATCGCCAACGACACGCCTTATGGACTCGCGGCTTATGTCCAGGGTGACGCCGGCCTCGCGCGATCGGTAGCGGGACAGCTTCGGGTCGGCATGGTGAGCCTCAATGGCGCGGATCAGTCGTTCGATGCGCCGTTTGGCGGTTACAAGCAATCAGGGAACGGCCGTGAATGGGGGGCGTACGGATTCGAAGACTTTCTGGAAACGAAAGTGATTAACGCCAGCTAACGTCGAACCGAAATGGTGAACCGCTGAAAGAGCAGACACCGGACGATTGCATCGATCGGTGTCTGCTGGCTGAAGATCAGCGCGATTCTTGAATTAAAGTCGAAAATGATTCGCAGCTACGCGAGGTTATCACGTAAGGGAAACCGGCCTATCGTACTCGGGTAATGATGAACGACAGCCGATAGCATGAAGACCACCCTCGACGAAATGATGGCGTTCGTGACGATAGCCGACGTGGGTTCGCTCACGGGCGCTGCGGAGAGACTTGCTCAACCGACTTCGGTGATGAGCAGGATTCTGCGACGCCTGGAGGACAAACTCGACACCACGCTGATACGTCGCACGACTCGCCGGCTCGAACTGACTGAAGAAGGGCGCGTGTTTCTCGAACACGCCAGAGGCATCATCGCTTCCGTCGAACTGGCCGAGGAGCAGATCGTGCTGAAGCGCGATGCGCTTGCCGGGAAATTGCGGGTGAACGCCGCCGCGCCGTTCATGCAGCACGTGATCGTGCCGCTCATGCCTGGCTTTCGCGATACATGGCCGGATATCGAACTCGAACTGCATACGAGCGACGAGATCATCGACCTGCTGGAACATCGCACGGACGTTGCCGTGCGCATCGGCGAACTTCACGATTCCACGCTGCACGCGCGCAAGCTGGGCAGTAGCCGTCTGCGCATTCTCGCGAGCCCCGCGTATCTTGCGAAAAATGGCACCCCAACGACAGTTCCCGATCTGGACTCGCATACGCTGCTGGGCTTTTCGCAACCTGAGGTGCTGAATCAGTGGCCGTTGCGTTCGCAGCATGGCGACTCGTGGCGCGTTCGTCCGACGCTGCAGGCGTCGAGCGGCGAAACCTTGCTTGCGCTCGCGGCAAACGGTGCGGGCATCGTGTGCCTCGCGGACTTCATGACCGGCACGCATCGGCGCAGCGGTGCGCTCGTTGAGGTGCTCGCGGACGAGACCGTCGAATTTCTTCAACCTATTCACGCGGTCTACTACCGGAATACGACGCTGTCGCTGCGGATCCTCAATTTTCTCGACTACGTCAGCGCGCAATTGAGGGAAAGCGGCGATATTCGCTGACGCAGTTCGACACAATATCCCGTTGCCATTGTGGTGCCGCACTCGCGCGAGGCGAATGCGGCATTTGCGTTTGCGCTTGCACGTGGCGTGCGTCCGCTCATTGACCCAGTGCGCTGACGAGTCTCACCTCGCTGCGCAACGTTTCGGTCTGCGCCTGCACCATTGCATCTTCGGCCTTGAGCAATGAGCGCTGCACGTCCAGCGTGTCGATGAAGGCCGACTCGCCGCTGCGCCACGAATGGTTGATCTGTTCGTACGCGGAGCGGGCGCTCGATGTCGCGCGTTCGAGGCTTTGTGCGCGCCGATGGTCCCGGTCGGTCGCCGCCATCGACGTTTCGACCTCGCTGACCGCGTTGAGCACGGTTGCGTGGTAGGCATCGAGCGCCTGTTCCGCTTCCGCGCGGCGCAACGCGACCACGCTGCGCCGCTGGCCGCCGTCGAAGATCGGCGCAGTTGCGCTGGCGCCTGCCACCCATGCAAGCGAGCGCGCGAGCGTGATGCCTGAGAAGCTGTCGATGGCCGCACCGATCATGCCGACCAGTTGCAGTCGCGGCTTCAGGTCCGCTTCGGCAACGCCGATGCGGGCGTAGGCAGCCACGACACGCGCCTCTGCGGCCCGCACGTCCGGCCGCCGGCGCAGCAGATCCGCGGGTGTGCCGACGCCGGAAACGGGCGGTGTCCACGCGGGCATCGGGGCGGGCGGGTCGAGTTGTGCGTAGATGCCCTGCGGCGTCGACGCGGTGAGGATCGATAGCCGGTGAATAGCTGTTTGACGCTGCAATTCCAGGGCGGACAGATCGGCAAGCGTCGTTTCGGTCTGGGCCGCGGCGCGATCGACGTCGGCGGCCGGCACCACGCCCGCCTCGAACATGCGGCGCGTCGATGCCTCGGTATTGCGCTGGCTCAGCGCGTTTTCCTGAACGAGGTCGATGCGCTGTTCGAGCCCGCGCACGCTCACGTAGGTCAGGATGGTTTCCTCGATGGTCGCGATCCGCACCGCGAGTGCCTCGTTGCGGGCCGAGTCGACGTCGGCGCTCGCCGCCGACACGCGTTGCCGGACGCGACCGAACAGGTCGGGCTCCCATGCGAGGCTCGCGCTGATTCCGAATGCATTGCCGGTCGTCGGCGTGTCGGTAGGGAAGGCTTGCGATGCCGAGAGCCGCTGACGGGCGGCGTCCGTATTCAGATCGAGCGACGGGAACCGCTGCGAAGCGGCACCGGCCTCCAGCGCGCGGGCGGCGTCGATGCGCGCAACGGCCGCTTTCAGATCCAGATTGCTGGCGAGCGCGGTGGCGACCAGCCGGTCGAGGATCGGATCGTGAAAGCCGTGCCACCAGTCGGTGAGATCCGGAACGGCACTGCTGTGCGCGAGCGCCTCGTTCGCATACGCGGTGGCGAGCGATGGCGGCGTGACGGCCGCAGCGGGCGGGTTCGCGCACGCGGTGAGGCTGCCCAGCGTGGCAGCGGCGGCGAGAGCGGTAGTCAGGCGAAGCAGATTCATTGGGATACCTCCACGGCCACTTCCGCGCTGCGGCGTTTGCCGACGGCGAGGCGGCGGACCATGACATAAAACACCGGCGTGAACAGCAGGCCGAAGGTCGTGATGCCGATCATTCCAAAGAACACCGCAGCCCCGACGGCCTGGCGCATTTCAGCACCTGCGCCTTCGGAAATGACGAGCGGCAGCACGCCGAGAATGAACGCGAGCGACGTCATCACGATCGGGCGCAGTCGCCGCACGCATGCCTCGACGACGGCCTCGATCAGCGCCTTGCCTTCGGCTTCGAGCTGCCGCGCCACTTCGACAATCAGGATCGCGTTTTTCGCCGCGAGCCCGATCAGCACGATGAAGCCGATCTGCGTGAGGATGTTCACGTCCTGGCCGAGCGCCTTGACGCCGAGCGACGCGGCGAGCAGACACATCGGCACGATCAGCAGGATCGACACCGGCAGGCTCCAGCTGCCGTATTGCGCCGCCAACACCAGGTAGACGAGCAGCACACATATCGGGAACACCAGCAGCCCGGCGTTGCCCGCGGTGGTCTGCTGATACGACAGATCGGTCCATTCGAAAGCGATGCCGGGCGGCAATACCTGCTTCGCCAGCGTCTCCATCGTCTGGATCGCGTAGCCGGAGCCGAGGCCAGGTGCTGTGTCGCCATTGATTTCGGTGGCCGGATACAGGTTGTAACGCGGCACGCGATCGACGCCGAGCGTATTGCTCATATGGGTCACATTGCCGACCGGCACCATCGCGCCGTCGCGGTTGCGGACTTTCAGGCGCGCGAAGTCGTCGGCGGTGACACGAAACGGCAGGTCGGCCTGCCCGGTCACGCGATAAGTCCGGCCGACAATGTTGAAGTCGTTGATGTACGCCGACCCGAAGTACATGTCGATCGCGTCGTTGATTTCCTGATTCGATACGCCAAGCATCTCGGCTTTCTCGCGATCGAGTTCGGCGTATACCTGAGGGTTCGTCGCCGAATACGGCGTATAGACGCCGACCATGCCGGGTGTCTTGTTGGCCGCGGCCACGAGATCTTCGGTTGCTTTGGCCAGCGCTGCTGTGCCGAGACCGTTGCGGTCTTCCAGCCGCATCGCGAAGCCGCCGGTGCTGCCGAGTCCCTGAACAGGCGGCGGCATGGCGACCACGACGGATGCCTCCGTGACCGACGCGAGGCGCTTGCGCAACTCGTCTGCGATCCGGTCGATCGTCAGTCCGTGCTGCTTGCGTTGTGGCCAGGGTTCGAAGACCGGAAAGAGGCCGGCGTCGTTCGCGGATTTGGTGCCGGTTGCCGCATTCACGCCGGAAAAGACGGGCACCCGGGCCACGCCGGGCACGGACAGCGCAATGTCTTCGATCTTGCGGGCCACCGCGCTCGTGCGTTCGAGCGTGGCGCCATCGGGCGTGTGAACGAGCACGACCAGATAGCCACGGTCCTGCGCCGGAATGAAGCCTTTCGGACTCGAGATGAGCAGCCACGCCGTCGCGCCGATCAGCAACACATACAGCACGGACATCAAAGGAATCACGGTCACGATGCGCCGCACGAACGCGCCGTACGCATCGGAAAGGCGCTGGAACAAGCGGTTGAATCCATCGGCGAAGCGCCGCACGTACTTCACAGCTGGTGCGAATGCGCCGCCCACGCGATCATGGGCATCGCCGTGCGCCTTCAGGATGGTCGCGGACAAGGCGGGCGCGAGCGTAATCGACGTGAAGAACGAGATCGCGGTGGAGACGGCGATCGTGACGCCAAATTGCCGGAAGAACTGGCCCGAGATGCCGGGAATGAACGACGTGGGGATGAATACCGCGCACAGCACCAGCGTGATCGCAAAGAGCGCGCCGCCGACTTCCTTCATCGTCGCGAGCGTCGCGTCCCGCGCGCCAGCGCCCGAGGCGAGATGCCGTTCGACGTTCTCTACGACGACGATTGCGTTGTCGACCACGATCCCCACGGCGAGCACGAGGCCGAACAAGGTCAGGTTGTTGATCGAATAGCCCAGCAGCGCCATGACCGCGAACGTGCCGACGAGCGATACCGGAATCGACAGGATCGGAATGATCGATGGACGCCAGCCCTGAAGGAACAGCAGCACGACGAACACGACCAGCACCACTGCTTCATAGATCGTCTTGACGAGTTCGTGGATGCTGTCGCCGATGAACGAGGTAGGGTTGTAGCCGATGTTGTAGACGATGCCCTTGGGGAAGTCCTTGCCGAGCTCGGCCATTTTCTTTTCGACTGCGGCCATCGTCGCGACCGCGTTCGCGCCCGGCTGCTGCAGCACCTGCAACGCGATGGTCGGATGGCGCAGCATGTAGCTGTCGGTCGTATAGTCCAGCGCGCCGATTTCTACGCGCGCAATGTCCTTCAGGCGCACGAGGCGGCCGTCCGGCCCCTGCTTGATGACGATATCGCTGAAGTCTTCCGGGCGCTTGAGCCGCCCTTCGAATATCAGATTGGGCTGGAATGCCTGATTCACGATCGGCGCCTGTGCAATGACGCCGCCCGCCAGCTGGGTGTTTTGCGCGTGCACCGCTGCGATCACGTCGCCCGGACTCAGGTTGAACGAGGCGGCGCGCTCGGGGTCGAGCCAGATACGCATCGAGTATTCGCGTGCGCCGAGCGGATTGATGTCGCCGACGCCATCGATGCGCTTGAGCGCATCCGCCACGTTGCGGATCGCGTAATTCGACACATAGAGCGGATCGTAGCTGTTGTCCGGCGAGTACAGGAAGATCGTGCCAAGCTGCGTTGGCGATGACTTGCGGACCGAGACACCGCTGCGCTGGACGGTTTCGGGCAGGCGCGGGGTCGCGAGCGCGACGCGGTTCTGCACCAGCACCTGTGCCTTGTCGACGTCGGTGCCGGGCTTGAACGTCGCGGTGATGTTCAGGCCGCCGTCGGAGGTCGCCTGGCTGTACATATACAGCATGTCTTCGACGCCGTTGACCTCGAGTTCGATCGGCGTCGACACCGTTTCGGAAACGGTCTCGGCGGAAGCGCCCGGATAGCTCGCCTGAATGACGACCGTGGGCGGCGCGATGTCCGGGTACTCCGAGACAGCTAGCGAGAAATACGCGAGTGCGCCTGCGATTGTGATGACAATCGACAGGACGATGGCCAGCACGGGTTGCTGGATGGAGAGACGGCCGAGGTTCATGGCAGGTCCTCCTTGATGCCGGCGGCGGCGGGCGCCTCGATCCGCTGCACGATGGGCCTGACGGTGTCGCCCACGCGCACGCGCTGGAAGCCGTCGATGATCACGGTGTCGCCCGCTTGCAGGCCGGAGGTGACTTCCCGCAGCTTGCCGAATAGGCGGCCGACAACGACAGGACGGATCGACACCTTGCGATTGTTGTCGACAAGCCAGAGGACACGCCGTGTGGCGTCGGTCGCAACGGCCGAGTCCGGCACAAGCAGGGCCGGGTGGGTCGTATTACTCGACAGATACACGCGGCCGAACTGCCCTGGGTTCAGGCGTTGATCGGGATTGACGATGCGGACGCGTTCGCGCAGCGTCCCAGTCGAGTTATCGAGGCGGTTGTCGACGAAGTCCAGATGACCGCGCAATGAAGGCTTCGTGTCGCCGGGGAGCGCGATACGGACGTCACGAGACAAGGCGTCGCCTTGCCCTTTGGCGGCTTCGTGCGTGTAGCGCAGATAGCTTTGCTCGTCGACATCGAAATAGAAGTCGATCGGGTCTTGCGACACGATGGTGGTCAGCACGGTGGCGTCGCTGTCACCGCCTTTCACGAGATTGCCTTCGCTGATCCGTTTGCGGCTGATCCGGCCGGACATCGGCGCGACGATTCGCGTGAAAGACAGGTCGAGTTGCGCGCGGTCGAGCGCGCCTTGCGCGCTCATGACCTCGGCCTGTGCGCTTCGCACCGCTTCCTTGCGCTGGTCGAAAAGGCTTTGCGCGATGGTGTCGGTCTCGATCAGCACGCTGGCGCGATCGAACTCCTGCTGGCTCAGCGCGAGCTGCGAGCACGCGCGTTCCAGCGCGCCTTGTGCGGCAACGACGGATGCCTGATAGGGACGCGGATCGATCAGAAACAGGACGTCCCCTTTGTTGACCGACGCGCCGTCGCGGAACGCGACCTTCTCCAGATAGCCGCTCACACGAGGGCGCACTTCGACGGTATCGATCGCCTCGAAGCGGCCCGCGTAGACATCGACGCCTCTGACGTTCTGCACAGCGGGCTGACTGACCACCACGCTCAACGGCGGGGGAGGCGGCTTGTCGTCTGAATGGCACGCCGACAGCACGAGCACTGCCGCGAGCGGGATCGCGGCCGCTATGAGCGACCGGGCGAGGGCTTTTTTAACCGGGAAGTCTTTCATGTCGATACGCAGTTTCACGAATATGCCGGCAATGGCCGGATCGTGCGCAGTATCGACGTTCGAGCGCGGCGCATAAACCCGCGTCGCGACACAAGAATATGTACGTGCGAGTCAAGAATCTCCTGATGCGCTGACTGCGCGATACCGAGAAAGAAGGAAACGATGAAAGCGTGCTTGGACAGCCATATCATGCAATGCTTGTCGAAATCAGAAGCGCCGCGAATCGAAGGATCTGCGCACATGCATACGGTCCACGGTAACGGCCGACCTCGATGATCATGATTCAGGTCGCGCGTGGCATTTCTCGCCGCCATTGAAGTGGCCAGTTGGAGGCGTTCGCTGTCGCCGGCGCATGGTCAGTCGAGCGGCGGTTCAGCCTTGATAAGAGACATTGGGACGGTGAGTGTCGAGTGTCAGAGAAGGGTCGGCTACGGCCGGCCGCGTCGGGCGGCAGTCGGTCGAGGGCGTGCGAAAACACAAAAGCACTCGGTCTTCGGGTGTCGCTTCACCCTTACCGGGTCGCCACCAGGCCGTTACGCGGCGATCTGAAGGGTCGACTTTGAAAGAGGCTTCAGGCAGAGCGCGTTTTCACACGGCCTCGGCCATGAAGCGACGTTGACGACACGCTCGCTTCCGACGTGCAGAAGACAATTCCACCCGCGAATCAGACCTTCAACTCCCAGTACGTCGACTTCGTTGGCCGATGATGTGGACAAGGGTGCTCCCGAATTCAGGTCCGATCTTCGATGTTTCGAGACCTGCGCTGAGGCTGACCCGGAATCAGGGCCGTTCTGAATTGGAAATTTCCGGCTCCGTTGGCTGGGCCGAATTCACTCGACACGCTTGCTGGCGAGCGAATTCGGCCGGCGTCATCCACTCCAGTGCAGAACGGGGACGCGCCTCGTTATAGTACTCACGCCACACCTCGATTTTGCGGCTGGCATCTTCCAGCGACAAGAACCAGTGTGAGTTCAGGCACTCCTCGCGGAAGCGTCCATTGAACGACTCGCTCTTTGCGTTATCGGTTGGCTTGCCGGGACGTGAGAAGTCGATTTCCACGCCGTTCTCGTATGCCCATCGATCCAGCGCTTTCGAGATGAACTCGGACCCGTTATCTGCCTTGATAAAGCGCGGCAGTGGCCGATTCGCCGTGATGCGATCCAAGGCGGCAACCACGTCTTCGCCTCTGAGCGACGCCCCGACATCGATAGCCAGACACTCACGCGTGTAGTTGTCGACGATCGTGAGCGTGCGCAAACGCCGACCGTCAAACAGTGCGTCCGCGACGAAATCCATGCTCCAGATTTCGTTGACGGAAGTGACTGTCTGCTTCGGCTGTCGAAGTCTCGCCGACCTGTTTCGCCTGGGCCGCTTGTGCCGCAACGACAGGCCCTGCTCGCGATACAGCCGGTAGACCCTCTTGTGGTTATCGCGCCAGCCTTCCCGGCGCAGCATCACGTGCACGCGGCGATAGCCATAGTGCACACGCGTCTGCGTGATCTCCCTGATGCGCATGACGAGCGCGCTTGGGTCGCG
>NZ_JACFYJ010000056.1:0-54289 GCF_037126505.1 Paraburkholderia bengalensis | reverse complement strand
GCGGCACGGCCCGTCGCGGCCGACGCAGCCGTGGCGCCCGTATTCGCGCCGCGCGACGCTTCGCCGGGCGGCGGCGCGACACGCAGCACCTGGCCGACATTCACCGGGTAATCGTCGGGGAGGCGATTCCAGCGTGCCACCTGCGACGGCTCGCGCCCGAATGCGACCGCGATGCTACCCATCGTGTCGCCGGGATTCGCGCGATAGTAGCCCGCCGCCACGGGCGTGGGACCTTCGAGCACGGGCGCAGGCGCGGCGGGCGAATCGCCGAACAGCGCATCCCACGGCGACATGGCGCAGCCGGCGACGGTCGAAAGCGAGACGACGGCAGCGGCACTCGCCGACCATTGCGCCAATGCGCGGCAGGACTTCAAAAGATTCATCGGAACTCGAGCGGGAAGGATTGCGTCGGATGCGCCCGACAGCCTGAGGCAAAACGGACGCGTCCATGTTGGACTCCTTAACGACCCTCGCCGCGATGCGTTGACGGCGCGCGCCGTCACGCGGCCATCCTTGACGATTATTGACCCGCGCGCTCGCGACGGCGGCAAAGATGTCGAATTGCGTATTGAGGAAAACGGAAAGCATCAAACGAAAAACGGCGTCGCCGGACATGCCCGGCGACGCCGCTTCTCAACACAAAGCGCCGCGCGTTATTTCAGGTTGAAATCGACACGCGTCGTGGCGCCCTTGTCATCGATGCCCGACGCGTCCAGCTTCGGCGCGACGATGAACACGCGGCTGCTGTCGATCTTGCCGTCGAAATACTGCTGCACTGCCTGGGCGCGCCGCTGCGCCAGCTCGCGCAGGCTAGCGTCGGTGATGGGCGCGTGTTCGGCGAGCGCGTTCTTCATGTCGTCGTCGGGCAGGGTCTTGGTCAGGCCCACGATATTGCGCGGCTTCTTGAAGTCGGAATCCTTGTAGGCCCTGGTCAGATACTTGTCGTATTCCTTGTCGTCGACCTTCACCGACATCGGATCGACGCTCTCGCCGTTGCCCACCACGTCCTTGACCTTCTGCTGGCGCACGAGCCGGTCGACATAGGCCGTGCGCAGCGCGGGCTGGTCGACGGCAGGATCGACGCGGCCGATGATGTCGAGGCGGATCGACGGCTTGTCGGACAGCGCCTTCACGATGGTGTCGAGCTTCTGCTTTGCAGCGTCCGTCAGCACGGCCGAGCCCGCATCGAACTCGACATAACCGAGTTCCTCGCCATTGCCGCCGAACGCGTGCGCGAGCAGCGAGAACGGCGCCGTCACGGCCTTTTGCAGCAGGTTCAGCACCGCGTGCCAGATCAGCCCGCCGATGCTGAACTCCGGATTGTTCAGCGAGCCCGACACGGGAATGTTCACGTCGATTTCACCGCGCGAATTTTTCAGCAGCGAGATCGCAAGCTTGACGGGCAGTTTGGTCGCCGTGTCGTTGTCGACGTGATCGCCGAACGTGAGCTGGTCGATGAAGATGTGGTTGTTCGCCGTCAGCTGATCGTTCGCGAGCTGATAGTGCAGATCGACGTTCAGCTTGCCCTTCGTGATCGGATAGCCCGCGTATTTCGCCGAGTACGGCGTCAGATTGGTCAGCTCGATGCCGTGCGCCGTCGCCGTCAGGTCGAGCGCGGGCTTCGCGATCAGCGGATTGACCGAGCCGCGGATCGTGATCGGCCCGTTGGCCGCGAGTTTCGCCGACACGTCGACGGGCGCCGACTGCTTCGAGTCCGTGCCGAATGCGCCCACCGTTCCCTGGATCGCGATCAGGTTCGCCGTGTAGTTCGGCTTGATGAAGTTGTCGGTGTAGGTGACGCGGCCGTTTTGCAGCACGAACTGACCGAAGTGCAGCCGCACCGGGCTTTGCGGCGGCGTGGCCCCGGTGACGGCAGTAGCGGCCGTAGCGGCCACGCTCGCGCCGGAAGCGGCCGACGCAGGCGCGGCCGCTTGCGCTTCCGATTCGGCGGGCGTGCCGAGCGGGATGGGTTCCCTGCCCTTGCCGCTCTTGCCGCTCTTGCCGCTCTTGCCGCTCTTGTCGCGCGTCAGCGACTGCGGCGCGCCCGACTCGTGCGCGACCACGTCCTTCAGATTCAGCTTGCCCTGCGCGTCGAGCAGCACGCGGCCATAGAAGTTCGAGAATGTCACCTTCGATGCATCGACGTCGGTGCCGCGCTCGTCGTAGTTCGCCTTGATGCCCGTCAGCGACAGCGAGCGCCAGCCCGCAAACGGATCGGAGGTCGCCTTGTCGATCATCCGCACGTCGACGAGCGCGGCGTCGCCGCGATAGGTCGCGCTCACGCCTTTCGACTTATCGCCCTGCGCCATCGACACATCGCCGTTCGCGTTCAGCAGCGCGCTCGCGATGGTCGCGTTCAGCTTGCTGCCGAAGTACGGCTCGAACGCGGCGGCATCGAGCCGGTTGGCGTCGATTTTCACCGCGAGCTTGAGCGGCGCCGCCGTCACGTCGCCCTTCACGCCGAGCGTGCCCTTGCCGTTGACGGTCGCCTGCAACTCGACGGGCAGCGCGCGGCTGAGGTCGTCGCTGATCTTCTGCACTTTCAGCTGCAGCGGCGTCACGACGAGCTTGACGGGCCGCGCCGTGGTGTTGTCCGTGAAGCTCGCCGACGCGTTCTTCAGGTTCAGCTCGCCGATGCTGTAATGCCACGCCGGGCCTTCGCGCGTCGCCTTCTTCGCCGCGTGAATCGCCGTGCGCTCGCGCGTTTCTTCGTGCGGGCCGGCCAGCGCCGCGAGATCGATCGTGCCGTCCTTCAGGCGCTGCGCATCGACGGACAAGCCCGTCAGATCCACGCCGTCGATTTCCGCATTGCGCGCACCCAGATCCACGCGCTTGATACTGGCCTTGCCGTCGGCGATGGCGATGGCCGGCTCTTTCGCGCCCGCCGCCGCCACTTTCAGCGACTGCAGATCGAGCTGACTTGCGCCGATTTGCAGATCGATGGGCTCTTTCGCCCAGTTCGCCGCGATGCCCGTCTGCATGCTGAGCGTGCCGTCGATCACCTTGGCCGCCGTCAGCGTGTCGAGATACGGCTGCAAGACGGGCAGTTGCGCCGATTTCAGATCGATCTTCGCGTCGGCCGTCTTCGCGGCGAGCGACACGTTGCCCGTCACGCCGAGCGCCGCCTTCGGCTGGTTCGTGACGTTGGTGTTGAGCGTGAAGCGAGCGGGCGTGTTGCCGAGCGTCGAAAAATCCGCGAGCGCCACGGAGAGATTGTTCAAGCCCGCCGTCACGGGCCGCGACGCCGCTTCGTCCTGAACTTCGACGGTGCCCCCGGACAGCTCGAATTGCTTGATCTGCAGGTCCAGCGGCGGCGCGGCGGCCGCCGGCTTCGCTTCCGCTTTCGTATCACCGCTCGCGCCCGAAGCGGCGGGCGCGCTCGCGGCCTTCGGCTCGCCGCCCGCAGGCGCAGGCGCGGACGCGAACGTATGCTGCACGCTCAGCACGCCGTTCCTGTCGCGCGCGAGATGGACGTTCGGCGCTTCGAGGCGGATGTCGTCGAAACGATAGATGCTCTTGAGCGGCTCGAGCGTTGCTGCCGCCACGTGCAGCGAGCGCGCGGCGAAGAACGGCGACTTGTGCTCGTCGAGCACGTCGATGTCGGCGAGATCCGTCGTGCCCGTGATGCGCAACTCGGGCGCGTTCTCGGTCATCGCGAAGCTCACCTTCAGGTCGCTCGACAGCTTGCCCGCCTGCACCGTGACGGGCAGTTTCGTGGGCGAGTACGACAGCAGCTTCGGCACGTCGAGGCCGTCGAAGCGCAGCGACACTTCCGATTCGCGCGACACGGCAAACGGCTTCGTGCGTCCGTCGATGGCGAGCGGGCTGCCGTCGATGCGCGCGCGCAGCAGCGGCTCGACGAAGATGTCCGTCTTCGACGGCAGCGTGGCGATGAACGGAATGCCGAGGCTCCATTCGTCGATCACATGTTTGACGTTCAGCAGCCGGTCGTCGAACGTGATCTTGCCGTTCTCCAGCCGGATGTTCGAGATCGCGAATTGCGCGGGCTTGCTGTCGGGCTTGGACGGCTGCTTCGAAAACTTCTCGATCAGATCGCTGAAATTGAAATGCTGCGCGTCATAGCGAACGATTGTGAAACGCGGCGAGTCCACCTTCACTTCGTCGACGACGGGCGCGAGGCGGAAAATCGAGCTCCATGACGGGCGCACGATCAGCCGTTCGATATCGACGAAGTCGCCCTTGCCGTCGCGCTCGCCGATATGCACGCGGTCTGCTTCGAAGTTGAGCGTGTACGGATTGAGCGCAATGCGGCCGATGCTGGCGGGCCGGTCGAGCTGCTGGCTCAGCTGCTGCTCGGCGATGTGCCGGATCAGCGGCGGCGCGGCGAAAAAGCCGAGCAGGCCGAACACGGCCAGCACGACGAACACGATGAGAACGATGCGTTTTGCACGCCGTCCTTGCGCAACTTCGCGGACGGTCTGAATGGAGGATACGAGTGATGCTTTGGTCGGGCTTGCCATGCTCGGTTGCAAATAGTGCGGCGCAAAGCTCGCCGCGATGACGAAGATCCAGCTTGCCCGGAGTATACGTCTGGATGTCCGGGCAAACCATCAATTGTCATCGGATGCCGGCTGTTGCGCGCAGATAAACGTGAGAAAGTGTAAGTGCGCCGATGGCAGTTCGGGACTGCGCTGGCCTGGCTGCGCCAGCGCCTTTACCCGCTTCGCGAATGCGCGGCACGACGCCGCTCTCGGCGCAGCGAAGGCATGCTGCAAATGCGAAAAACAATCCTTGCCGACACGACGCGGATAAGATACAACGCGTTGTCAGAAACGACTGTCAGGACTAGTCGGCATATCCGATGCGGGCGGGGGCTCGGCGGACTGCGCCCGTCCTGGCCCAGAGTGACAATCCAGGACCGCGGTTCATCGAATGATAAAAAATCGCCGAGAACAGTTTCCGCTTCAACTCGCCTGCGCGGCGCTTGCAGGCATCGCATTTCTCACAGGCTGCTCGTCGACGCCCATCGTGGCGCCCAAGCCGACTGGCTGGATCAAGGACGAAGTTGCCGATTCCTATGTGTTCGCCTATCCCCTCGTGCTGATGGGCGCGGCGCGCGACGCGGCCGTCGGCGCGGGCCCCGGCCAGGCGCCCGTCAACACGTTGCGTCACGCGTCGGCGCTGCCGCCTGTCGGCGCGCACAATCCGCCGACGCCCGGCATCGATACGCTCGACTCGACGGCATGGCTCGACGTCGGCGACGAACCGGTGATCGTCTCGCTGCCGGCATCGGCGGGCCGCTATATGGATGCGCGCGCGCTCGACATGTGGACCAACGTCGTGTGGTCGACGGGCACGCAGACGACAGCCCGCGCGCCGGGCATCAAGGCGCAGACCGTCGCATTCGCTAAACCGGAATGGAAGGGCGAGCTGCCCAAGGGCGTGAAGCGGATCGACGCGCCCACGCGCAACCTGTGGCTCGACGTGCGCATCCAGTCGAACGGCGGACGCGATCTCACGGCCGTGCGCAAGCTACAGCGCGGCGTCCGCGTGATGCCGCTGTCCGTCTACACGGGCGATGCGTCGGCTGCATCGGTCGCGCCGCGCAGCATGCCCGGCGACAGCGCGCCCGGCACGCCCGCCGAGCAGGTCGCCGCGCTGGACGCGAAGGCCTTCTTCGAGCGCGTCGCGCAGTTGCTGCCCGACAACCCGCCGTCGCCCGCCGATCCGCACGCGCTCAAGTTTCTCGCCGATCTCGGCGTGAAGCCCGACGAACCCGTCGAGCTGCCGAAATCGGCGGGCGACGCGGTCGCAGGCGGCATCGCCGACGGCCGCGCGCGCATCGCGACGCCGCCGACCAACATGTTGTCGGCGAACGGCTGGAACTGGTTCGGCGACGGCGTCGGCAACTATGGCCCCGACTACGCGCTGCGCGCGTACGCGGCGTACGCGCAGCCGGGCATCGGCACGAAGGACGACGAAGTGCGCGCCAGCGTCGCGCTCGACAGCGACGGTCACGCGTTGAACGGCGCGAACCGCTACGTGATGCATTTCGAATCCAACCAGGTGCCGCCCGTGCGCGGCTTCTGGTCGGTCACGGCCTACACGAAGGATGGCGCGCTCGGCGACAGCACGCCGTCGCGCGCGGCTGTCGGGGACAAGTCGGGCGCGCGGCGCAATCGCGACGGCTCGATCGACGTGACGGTGTCGGCGGCCAAACCGCGCAAGGCGGCGAACTGGCTGCCCGCGCCGCGCGGCGATTTCCAGCTCGTGCTGCGCCTCTACGCGCCCAAACCCGACGCCACCGACGGCACTTGGCAACCGCCCGCCGTCGTCCGTCAATAACGACGACGCGCGTGCAGGCCCACGATATGTCCGCCGCATGACAGCGGCGAGCGGGCCTCGCGCGGTGACCAGGCGTGCGGGGCCGCCGCGCCGGACGCCCGCCGAAAAACCGCGAACGCCGCGCCGGCGCAAGCCCGATGCCCGCGTTACCACCGACGCGAACGGGCAAATACAGGAAAGTCGCTTGACCTTCCCATCATGGGAAGGTCAATACTGGTTCCATCAAGCGCTGTTTGCGCCCGCATTGGAGCCTCGCTGCCATGACCGAATTCGCCACCTCTCGCGCCGCCGATCCGTCCCGCCCGGCGGCATCGTCGGAACTCGATATCCAGGGCATGACGTGCGCGTCGTGCGCGCTGCGTGTCGAGAAAGCGCTCGCCAAAGTGCCGGGCGTCGCGCGCGCGTCGGTGAATCTGGCGACGGAGAAAGCGACCGTCGACACCGACGCGTCCGTCGCCGTCGACACGCTGCTGAACGCCGTCCGCAAGGCGGGCTACGAGGCGCAGCCGGTGCATGAAGCGCCGCCGCCCGCCGCCGACGCCCTGTCGACGGCAGAACTGGCGATCGGCGGCATGACCTGCGCGGCGTGCTCGATGCGCGTCGAAAAGGCGCTCGCGCGCATTCCCGGCGTCACGTCCGCGTCCGTCAACCTCGCGACCGAAAAGGCGACCGTCACGAGCAACGGCGCGGTTGGCGTCGACCAGTTGATCGCGGCCGTGACGAAGGCCGGCTACCAGGCGACGCCGCTTTCCGCCGACCCTGCGACGCCCGCCGCCAGCGAAGACAAGGACGCCGCCGCACGCCGCGCCGTGCGCCGCGAACTCGTCGAAGTGGTGATCTGCGCGTTGCTGACGCTGCCGCTGATCGCGCCGATGCTCGCCGAACCGCTCGGCGTTCACGCGATGCTGCCCGCCACGCTGCAACTGGCACTCGCCACCGTCGTCCAGTTCGTGTTCGGCGCGCGCTTCTACCGCGCCGCCTGGAAGGCCGTGCGCGCGGGCTCGGGGAATATGGATCTGCTCGTCGCGCTGGGCACGTCGGCGGCGTATGGCGTAAGCGTCTATCAGATGGCGCTGCATCCGGGCGACCTGATGCATCTGTACTTCGAGGCGTCGGCCGTGGTGATTACGCTCGTGCGCTTCGGCAAATGGCTCGAAGCGCGCGCGAAGCGCCAGACCACCGACGCGATCCGCGCCCTCAACGCGCTGCGGCCGGACCGCGCGCGCATCGTCGTCGGCACGGAAGAGCATGAGGTGCCGCTCGCGCAGGTGCGCGTCGGCATGACGGTCGCGGTGCGGCCGGGCGAGCGCGTGCCCGTCGACGGCGCGGTGCTGCAGGGGCGCACGCATATCGACGAATCGCTGATCACGGGCGAAAGCCTGCCCGTGCCGAAGCAGCCCGACGACCGCGTGACGGCCGGCTCGATCAACGGCGAAGGCGCGATCACGGTGACGACGACGGCCATCGGCGCGGAAACGACGCTCGCGCGCATCATCCGGCTGGTCGAAACGGCGCAGGCGGAAAAGGCGCCGATCCAGCGGCTGGTGGATCGCGTGAGCGAAATCTTCGTCCCGGCGATTCTCGCGATTGCGCTCGTCACGCTGCTCGGCTGGCTTGTCAGCGGACACGGCGCGGAAACGGCGATTCTCAATGCCGTCGCGGTGCTGGTGATCGCGTGCCCGTGCGCGCTCGGCCTCGCCACGCCGACGGCCATCATGGCGGGCACGGGCGTCGCCGCGCGCCACGGCGTGCTGATCAAAGATGCGCAAGCGCTCGAAATCGCGCATCAGGTGCGCGTCGTCGCGTTCGACAAGACGGGCACGCTGACGGTCGGCCAGCCGTCGCTGACGGCGTTCGAAACCGCGCAAGGCATCAGCCGCGAGCACGCGCTCGCGTTGGCGGCAGCCGTGCAGCGGCGCAGCGACCATCCGCTGGCAAAGGCCGTTGTGAAGGCGTTCGACGCCGACGGCGGCGGCGCGCCGCTTCTTCATCAGGCGGGCGATGCGCGCGCCGTGGTGGGGCGCGGCGTCGAAGCCGATATCGACGGGGAAACGTTCGCGATCGGCAGCAGCCGCTGGCTCGGCGAACTGAACGTCCCGCCGCCGCCGGCGCTTGCCGCGCGCGCCCGCGAACTCGAAGCGCAAGGCAACACCGTGTCGTGGCTGCTCAGGCGCGGCAGGACCGGGGCCCGTGTGGCGGCGCTGGCGGATGTCCAGATGAGCCCTCGATCCGACGCGCAAAGCGACCTGCAAACGGCTTCAAAAGCAGATTCACAAGCGGATTCAAAAGCGGATTCAAAAGCGGACTTTGAAGCGGATTCTCAGGTGCTCGCGCTGATCGCCTTCGGCGACACGCTGAAGCCCAACGCGCGCGCCGCGGTCGAACGCCTGTCGCGCATGGGCGTGAAAAGCGCGCTCGTCACGGGCGACAACGAAGGCAGCGCGAAGAGCGTCGCGGCCGCGCTCGGCATCGACGACGTGTACGCGCAGGTGCTGCCGTCCGACAAGGCGCGCGTCGTCCACGAGCTGAAAATCCGCACGTCGAGCGTCGTGGCGATGGCGGGCGACGGTATCAACGACGCCCCCGCGCTCGCCGCCGCCGACATCGGCATCGCGATGGCGACGGGCACCGACGTCGCGATGCATGCGGCCGGCATCACGCTGATGCGCGGCGACCCGGCCCTCGTCGCCGACGCGATCGACATTTCGCGCCGCACGTGGCGCAAGATCCAGCAGAACCTGTTCTGGGCGTTCGTGTACAACCTGATCGGCATTCCGCTCGCGGCGTTCGGCCTGCTCAATCCGATGATCGCGGGCGCGGCGATGGCGTTCTCCAGTGTCAGCGTGGTGACGAACGCGTTGCTACTACGGACCTGGCGCTCTTCGCAATGATCTGGATCAACGTTCTACCTTTCAAAACTAAAGGAAAACGTTTGGTGTGCCGTTAACGGGTTTCAGGCTGCCTTTTCGCGTCGCGCGCCGCAGCGCGCGAGACGCATCGGCGCTGTTCCCATCCCGTTACCTGGCAAACATTCATGGACATCCTCTCACTGCGCCGCGCAAGCGTCGGCGCCAGGCTCGCCATGCTTTCGTGCGCACTGGTGGCTGCCATCTTCGCGGCGTTCACGTTCGCGGTGACCCGTACAGCCGGCACGCAGATCAGCGAACAGGTGCTGTCGCGCATCACCGAGAAAGACCGGTCGATCGCCGCGATGATCGCGCTGTTCGACAAGGCGCTGACGGCCGAAGTCGGCCGCTCGATGACGCTCTTCGCGAGCTTCCTGCCGCCGAACTACGCGCTCGACGAAACGCAGAAAGTCGATATCAACGGCACGCCGACGCCCGTCTTCAAGGCCGGCGACAAGGTGCTGAACAACGACTTCTCGATTCCCGACCAGTTTCTCGCGCAAAGCGGCGCGATCGCGACGGTCTTCGCGCGCACGGGCGACGACTTCGTGCGCGTGACGACGTCGCTGAAGAAGCAGGACGGCACGCGCGCGATCGGCACGCTGCTCGACCGCAAGGGGCCCGCCTACGGCCCCGTCGCGGCGAACCGCACCTTCACGGGCCTCGCGACGCTGTTTGGCAAACGTTACATCACGCAGTACAAGCCGATTACGGATGCGAGCGGCAAGGTGATCGGCGCGCTGTTCGTCGGCGTGGACGTGGATGCGCAGATCAAGTCGGTCGAAGACGGCATTCGACAGCTGAAGATCGGCGACACGGGCTACTACTTCGTGCTGAATGCATCGGCGGGCGCGGAGCGCGGCAAGCTGCTCGTGCATCCCGCCGCCGCAGGCCAGCCCGGCGACGAAAACGCCGCGCCGTACAAGCGCATGCTCGACGAGAAGGACGGCCGGATAGAATACACGAGCGCCGATGCGTCGCTCGGCGAAACGCGCGCGCAGGACAAGTTCGTGTCGTTCGTCACGGTGCCGGAATGGAACTGGCTCGTCGGCGGCGTCGCGCGCCGCGACGAAGTGATGGCCGACGTGATCGCCACGCGCAACCGCTTCATGCTGATCGGCTTCGTGCTGGTCGCGCTGTTCGCCGTCGTGTTCCTCGTCGCGGTGCGGCGGCTCGTGTCGCGTCCGCTCGACGAAGCGGCGATGGCGTCGGAGCGTTTTGCTTCGGGCGATCTGAGCGTGCGGGTGTCGGCGAGCCACGAGCGGCGCGCCGATGAGATCGGCCGTCTGATGCAGGCGATCGACGGCATCGGCGAAGGGCTTGCGCGCATCGTCACGCAGGTGCGCAGCGCGTCGGCCGACATGACGGAAGGCACCGCGAAGATCGCGGCCGGCAGCGGCGAGATCGCGTCGCGCATCGGCACGCAGGCCGCGAGCCTCGAAGAGACGGCGGCCAGCATGCAGCAGATCACGTCGACGGTGCAGCAAAACGCCGGGCACGCGGCGCAGGCGAACACGCTGGTGTCGAGCGCATCGGAAGCGGCGCTCGACGGCGGCCGTGCCGTCGAGCGCGTCGTGTCGACGATGGGCCAGATCAGCCAGTCGTCGAAGAAGATCGCGGACATCACGACCGTGATCGAAGGCATCGCATTCCAGACCAACATTCTCGCGCTCAACGCAGCCGTCGAAGCGGCGCGCGCGGGCGAGCATGGCAAGGGCTTCGCGGTGGTCGCATCGGAAGTGCGCGCGCTCGCGCAGCGCAGCGCGGCGGCCGCGAAGGAAATCGAAGCGGTGATCGCCGAATCGACGGCGACGGTGTCGAGCGGATTCCGCATCGCCGAGGAAGCGAGCACGACGATGCGCGCGATCGTCGAGCGCGTGGGCCAGGTGCAGACGATCATCGGTGAGATCAGTGTCGCGTCGAAAGAGCAGTCGGGCGGCATCGAGCAGGTGAACACGGCCGTCACGCAGATCGGCGAAGCGACACAGCAGAATGCGGCGCTCGTGAGCGATGCCGAGCAGGCCGCCGCCGATCTGCGCATGCAGGCCGATAAGCTCGCGGAAGTGGTCAGCGTGTTTAAGGTGGGTGGGGGGGGATTGAGGGGGTCGGCAGTACCGTGCCGTCACACGCGCTGGAGCCGTCGAGCCAATCCCCGTCTGCGCTCCAGCCGATTTACACGGGTGACAGGCAGGCGCTCCTATTCCCCATTCTTACTACTCTCTTCGAATTTCCCATGATTGATCCTGTAAATGTGAACACGCGCTTGCCCCGCCTCATCTCTCGCCCACGATCTAGAAACGTCGGGGGGGATTGCGTCTTTTCCGTCGACACGGCGAGACGTAGCCTCAGGAAATACCACTTCATCAGAATCTCGCAACGCTCGCCTCAGCAAGGCCGGCAATTCAATCATATGTTTATCACTCGAACGAGTGATAAACACTCTTCCTTTTTCGAAAATCACGCTTTCGCCGGTTGAAATTGTCACGCTATCTGGAAGCGAAGTTCTCGCGTAAGAGAGATCAGCAACCATCAGAAATGCAACAAGACAGATAAATGGCTTACACATTGCCATCAATATGATCTGCATTGCAGACGCCGCTGTATGTCCAAGGATGCTCTGCACTTTTCTCTGTTTCTCCGTCCCATGCATGGTATCCGCCGCCATTCCACCGACTGATCGTCTCGCGCGATAACCGTTCGTCCGTGCAGGTCCATCGATCACTTCTTATTTACCGGCGGAAAGGGATTGACGAGGTCACCGGAGCGTAGCCAGCCTGTTGTTACGCGGCCCAAACCTGAAGTGTTTGCGTGTGAGTCCACGAAGCGGACGTAGGAAAACTGGTCCCGCGTCTGAATCACAACGACTCCGTCCCACTTGGATACATAGCCTTTTCTCGCTATGAAACCTCCATTTCGTAGATCGTGGAAATAGGACTTACGCCTGATCAAGCGAATCCCGATCGCGCGAACTTTACTTTCCACAGTGAACATTTCGCCGCCAACCTTACCCAAGGTATAAGGGGTAAACGCACCCAACGCATTTTCACAGCCAGCCTGTCCAATGTCGGTATGAATAAACCACGTTTCATTCCGCCTATATAACGCTCCCGGTATGTCGAACGATCTGTCACGACCGGTATAGCCAAGATCTGCGCCGCCCGGCAAAAACGTAAGTATTTTTGTTTCCGAATAGGGCGGTTGAGGCTGCCCTTCTATTTCCGCCCCGCCTGCGTAAATAGGAAAATACATGATCGCTTTTTATCCTGCGCATTGTGGTAGCCCATCACATTGCCATCATTCGAAAACGCAATTAGTTCAGCACGATCGAATAGAATCGCCTCCCCACGAGAAAAGGTCGATTGCGCAATAAAAAGCAGCACAAAAAAACATAATTGCTTTACTTGTATTTATCATAAAATTTTTCCAGGTTTGTCGCGTAGTCTGGATTACTGTCCCGCCAGTTATCGCCGTTGTAAGCCGACGCCACCGCCTCCCAGTCGGATGCAACCCTTCGGCACCGTATCCGCCCGCTTGCGGAAAGCACAAATCAGGGAATTGAGGATAAGGATTCTTAAACGGCACAGCCTTTCTTTTTACTCCCTGTTTATGAGACGCCAGAGTCGCTTCCGCCTCTCGACGCTCGTGATTCAACTTCAAAAGCGCGAAAAATCGGTGGCGCTCGTACCTGATTTTCGGCAAACCATTTTCCTCGAACGGAGTGCCTGAACATTCCTGCATGACGATTGCTTTGACGGCAGCAACTTCGACCTTCAGTTGTGTCGCCATCGTTTGATACTGTTGCTCGGAAAAGCCGCTTGGCGAAGGGTAGTTCAACCTCGAACCCAAAACGTTCAGCACTGTTGTCCGGGGCTTTCCATCGTCCACCACCCTGTAGTGGTGTTCGATCGTGATGTTGGTTTTCTTCTTGTGAGCGTGTTCATCTTCCACCGTCCGTTCGAATTCTTCCTTCGGCGTCAGCTTCGTTCGCTTCCAGGTGGTACTCGGGACTGCTAATCGTTAAAGCGCTGATGTCCTTCTTCGGCGTGACCGTTGCTTTCCACACATACTCGTCACGACGGTTCTTGACCAGCACGTCGATCGGCTGATTGCGAGCAGCATTGCAGATCGTCATGGCGTAGCCGTCTTTGTCTGTGGTGATAGGGTCGGTCTTGTTGATTACCATAGGTTCAACAGGATTCGCAGCGGGCGCCGAGGCGGCCACTGGTTCAGATGTGATTCCGGACCCCGACTCCGCCCACGATGCAGGAGCAGCAAGCGGATCGCCTCTGTCGGCGTCATATTTCCAGGCAGGCGCTGACTGGGCTCCGACACCGGCCTTAAGTCGAACGAACAATCCTTCGACGGGCTTCTGCAGTATGTCGCGGAACACGAAAGTCACTTCTACGAAAGGCGACGGTGGCGCCTTGAAGACCGCACGCTGCTTCGAGCGATGCTGATGTGTCATCTGTTATCCTAATTAAGTCAACCGATGCAAATAACCTTCGCGCTCGATTAAAACCCAACGCAGCAACAACCCACCAGCAGATTTCCCCGAAATCTCACCGCCCTGGACGAAGGACAAAAAAAGACCCGCAGAAGCGGGTCTAAATTCAGAACTTTCACCCAACCATCGACGATTCCGGCGATTTCAATGCATCTCCCACCCGCCGCCTATCAACAAGACGCAATCCCCCGCTAAAACTCCACATCCAGCTCATCAATCTCATCCGCTTCCTGCTGCGCCCCGGCGATCCACTGCTGCATCTCAGGCAGCGCGAGAATGCGCTGCCCATACGCGACGATATCCGGGTCCAACTGCACGTCGTACGTCACGAAGCGCGTGACGACGGGCGCGTACATCGCATCGGCGGCGCTGCGCTCGCCGAACAGATACGGCCCGCCGTATTGCTGCAGACACTCGCGCCAGATCGTCACGATCCGCTCGATGTCGGACTGCGCGCGCGCCCACACCTTGAAGCCCGGAAAGTGCGCTTTCAGGTTCATCGGCAAAGCGGAACGCAGTGAACTAAAGCCCGAATGCATCTCGCCGCAGATCGCGCGGCAATGCGCACGCGCTTTGCGGTCCTTCGGCAACAGCCCCGCTTCGGGGCGCACCTCGTTCAGATATTCGGCGATCGCGAGCGTGTCCCACACCTTGACGCCGTCATGCACCAGACACGGCACGAGTATCGACGGCGACAGCAACAGCAGTTCGGCGCGCGCGGCAGGGTCGTCGATAGGCATCACGATCTCGTCGAACGGCAAGCCGCTGAACTTGACCAGCAGCCAGCCGCGCAGCGACCACGAAGAGTAGTTGCGACTGCTGATGGTCAGCGTGGTATTCGTCATGTCTCGCTCCTGATGAGGGCGTCGCGATACGCACTCGCGGCCCGCGATGCACGATACCGGGCATGCACGCACCATTTGGCGGCACAACCGGCGCCCGCATCGTGGCGCGCAAGGGCTATGCCAACGCCGTTCGCGCACGCGTCATTCAGCCGGCACTGCAAACCGCGCGATTGGCATATGACTTGCCTCCCATTCGCACACGTTCTCAATCCGTCGCGCGAAAGCCATGAATCCGCTCGCTTATCCGGCGTACCAGGCGTTCGCCAACCTGATGCTGCCCCTGCGCCATAGCGCGTCGCTCGTGCGCGGCGCGCTCGATGCGTGGCCCGACTACGCCGCCACACCGCATGGCCGCACGTGGCGCGCATCGGCCGATCTGCTGTCGCTCGCGGGCCTCACGCATGCGCGGCCATCGTTCGACATTGGCAGCGTCGAGGTCGAAGGTCAATGGGTCGATGTCCACGAGGAAGTCGCGCAATCGACGCCCTTCTGCTCGCTGCTGCATTTGCGCAAGCATGCCTCGTTCGACGTGCCGCAGCCGCGCGTGCTCGTGATCGCGCCGATGTCGGGCCACTTCGCGACGCTGCTGCGCGGCACGGTTCGCACAATGCTCGCCGAGCACGACGTGTATATCACCGACTGGCACAATCCGCGTGACGTGCCCCTCATGGCGGGACGTTTCGGTTTCGACGAGTTCGTGCAGCATGTGATCGACTTCACGGCAACGATCGGCGAAGGCACGCATCTGCTCGCCGTCTGCCAGCCGACGGTCGCCGCGCTCGCCGCCGTCGCGCTGATGGCCGCCGACGATCACCCGGCGCAGCCCGCCAGCATGACGCTGATGGCGGGCCCGATCGATACGCGCGTGAACCCGACGCGCGTGAACGAACTCGCGAAGAGCAAGCCGCTCGACTGGTTCGAGCAGAACCTGATCAGCGCGGTGCCGTTCGGTTTTCGGGGCGCGTTCAGGCGTGTGTATCCGGGCTTCGTGCAGCTGAACGCGTTCATGTCGATGAATCTCGAACGGCATCTGGAATCGTTCGAGACGATGTACCACGAACGCGCGAAGGGCGATGCGGACAAGGCCGAAGCGATTCGCGTCTTCTATGACGAATACTTCGCGACGATGGACCTGACGGCGGACTTCTACCTCGAAACCGTCGATACCGTGTTCCAGCGGCATGCGCTGCCGCGCCACGAACTGGAAGTGAAGGGACGGCGCGTCGAGCCCTCGAAAATACGGCGCACGGCTCTCTTCACCGTCGAAGGCGAACGCGACGACATCTGCGCCGTCGGGCAGACGCTTGCCGCGCAGGATCTATGCGACAGGCTGCGTCCTTATCTGAAGACGCATCACGTGCAGACGGGCGTCGGGCATTATGGCGTGTTCAACGGACAGCGCTGGGAGCAGCAGATTTATCCGCGCATCCGCGCCGTGATTCACGACAACGAGCCGCGTGCCGTGCCCGTCTCGACGCGCGGCGCGCAGACCGCGCTGACGCTCGCGCCGGCCGCGGCATCGACCGTCGAAACGCCTGCGGGCACGACGCCCGCCGCCGCCGAAGCCGATCTTTCTTCCGATGAGACCGCCACCGAGTGAGCGCGGCGGCAGGCAATGACCGCTATGATGTCGGCCGGATCATCTCGAACATCTCGCCGATCTGCGCGTAGTCGCCGCGATAGCCCGCGCGCATGATCGGCTGCGCGGCGTGCGTGTCGAACCGGCCGTCTTTCAGATACGCCTTCTGGATGTGCACGCCCACGACTTGCCCGAGCGCGAGCCAGTTGTCCATCGGCTTGCCTTCGAGGTCATGCAGCTGCACGATCTGCAGCAACTTGCATTCGAGCGCCGCCGGCGCTTCGCCGACATGCGGCACCGATACATTGCGCCCAGCGACCGGCGTGAGCCCAGCCAAATGAAACTCGTCGACATCGGGCCCCACAGGCGCCGACGAGCGGTTCATCTGCTGCGCGAGCGGCCGCGTGGCGAGATTCCAGACGAACTCGCGCGTCTGCTCGATGTTGCGGATGCTGTCCTTGCGCCCCTCGCTGCAGAAACCGATGATCGACGGAAAGGTCGCGAACGCGCCGAAGAAGCTGTATGGCGCGAGATTCAACTGACCGCTCGACGAGCGCGTCGATACCCAGCCGATCAGTCGCGGCGCGACGATCGCCTTGAACGGGTCGTGAGGCAGGCCGTGGCCTGCGGCGGGATCATAGAAATAGACTTCCGGCATGTGCTTGCGTGGGTTCGGATGGTGGACGGGCGCGCACGCCCCATCCATCGACGATAGCACGCGCGGCGTTCAGCATTGCTTTACGCGTTCATCGATACTTCACCTTTCTGCTACCTGACGCACGGCGTATCGTCACCGCAAAGTCGAACACAATTGCGGAGAGAACATATGGACGCGGAACGAATTGAACGCATCATGCTGGCGCTGCGACGCGCCGCCGAACGCGAACGGCTTCTGCCTTATCAGCGCTTCCATGCGATGTTCGGCGCAACGGACCCGCTCGTCACCCGCTACGATGCGCTCGAGCGAGCCGTGACATCGCTCGCGGAAATATCGGCTGTCGACTACGGCGTGCTGCTCGCGCTCGATAACGGCCTGCCCGGCCTCGAGTTCTTCCGCCGCTTCAAGAAATACCGGTTCGACGACTTCGTCGCCGTGATGGGGCCGCAGATTCATTGGGAATCGATCAAGCGCAAGCGCGTGCTCGTGGAAGCCGAGCGACGCCGCGTGTATGACGACGCCAAACGCAAGGCTGCGAGTCAGAGCCTCGAGATCGCGTAAGCGTCGCCAGCGGGCAAACGCTGCTTGCGCTGCGCCACGGCGCGTCTGTGCATCGATCGTGCGCGACGCGCGATGCTCACGCGTCTAGAAGCGATGCCGCATGCCGACCCGCAACCCGGCTTGCGTATTCGAACTGGACGGACCGCCGAGCGCGGCCTGCACTTGCGCGCCGAACGCGTGATCGTGCGCGAGTGCGGCAACGGCATAGACGTCCGTTCGCTTCGAGAGGCTGTAGTCCGCCGTCAGCGAGAACTGGTTTGCGCTGCCCATGCCGTTGTTGCGCTTCTGATACTGCGCGCCGCCGCCCAGCGCAACAGCAGGCGTGACGTTATATGACAGGCCGCCTTCGAACGTCGTCGCGCGCGGGCGATCTCCGTCGCTCAGACGCACGTCGGTGACAAGCCCGAACAGTCTTGCCGCACCTAAGTTATAGGCCGCGCCCGCCGCCCATTCCTGGAGATTGCCGCCGCCGCTGACGTCATGCTGCCCGTAGTAGGCCACGGACGCGCCGAACGGCCCATTCGCGTAGTTGACGATGAGGCTCGACGTGCTGCCGCGTGCGACCGAGCCGGGCGTGTTGCCGAAGCCGAACATCGCGCCTGCCGAAAACCCCGCGAGGGTCGGTGTCACGTACTTCACCGCGTTGTCGACCTGATCTCCCCACACACGATTGTCGAGCGCATAGCCGCCTGCCGCGTACGCAGGCAGGCTCCACGCGAGCAACCCGGCGGGCGTATTGGATGCCACGGCATAGGCCGGCATCTGGTCGCCGACGAAGTCGTATTGCCGGCCGAGCGTCAGCGCGCCCCAAGGGCCGGATAGTCCCACATAAGCTTGCCGCCCGAATTCCAGCCCGCCCTGCCCGAGTGCGCCGTTTGATAACTGGTAGCCGTTCTCGAGTACAAAGTCGACGTGCTGCTGCGCACCGAGATCTTCCGTGCCGCGCATGCCCCATCGATCGCCTTGCGACGATCCCGAAACGAATTGCCAGTTCGAGCCGTGCGCTTGGCCGTTGACCACGTTATTCGTGTAGGTGATGCCAGCGTCCATGATTCCATACAACGAAATCGACGCCTGCGCGCAGGCGGCACCGGACACGCCGAACATCATAATTGCCGTCATCCTCTTTTTCATCTGTCGTCCTAATTAACTTATTATCGAATGCCGGTCTGCTGGACCGCTATCTGACAGCGGACCGGATTCGTCGCTATTGGCCTGCGGGTTCACCCTGAACGGGCTGTATTGCCGCGAGAAGAAATATCCTCACGCGTGCCGACGGCAAGAGCACGTCGGCATGCGTGATGTCGAGATTCCTGCCGATCGCGCTCTTTCGCCTCAGATCGCGACAACAGGATTGCGCAGCGTGCCAATCCCTTCGACGCGCGCCTCGATGACATCGCCGGGCACCATCCACTCCTGCGGCGTGCGGCCCGCGCCCACACCCGAGGGCGTGCCCGTCGCGATGATGTCGCCGGGTTCGAGGGTCATCGCGGATGCAATGTCCGCAATCAACGCGGGCACCTTGAAGTACATCTGCGCGGTATTCGCATGCTGCATGAGCTCGCCGTTCTTCGTCAGCGACAGATCAAGGTCGTGCGGATCGGGTATCTCGTCGGCTGTCACGATGCATGGGCCCATCGGGCAATACGTGTCCTGCCCTTTCGAGAAAATCCATTGACCGGCGCGGCGGTTGTCGCGCGCGCTGATGTCGTTGATGACCGTGTATCCGAACACGCATGACATCGCCTCGGCCTCGCTGATGCGTCGCGCGCTGCGGCCGATCACGACGCCCAGTTCGACTTCCCAGTCGAGTTGCCGCGTGATCTGCGCGTCGTGCGAAATCGCTTCGCCGGGACCGATGACGCAAGTGGGCGGCTTGCTGAACACGACGGGCTTGTCGGGCATCTCTTTCGCGGTGTCGAGCGAACGGCTCGATTCGGCAACATGCTCGACATAATTTAAGCCGATGCCGAAGATGTTCTTGCGCGGCCGCGGTATCGGCGCGAGCAGGCGCACGTTGCTGAGCGCCGTCGCCGCGCCGATGGGCCAGGCGGCGCGGCCCGCGGATATCAGCGTCTTCAGCAGAGCGAGCGCGGCTGGGCCCGCATCGATCAGTTCCAGCATCGTCGACGGCAGGTCCGCCTGGTGCAATTGACCGAGCCGTTCGACGTCGACCACCTGCTCGTCGACGAGCACGCCCACGCGCGCCGCGCGCTCGCGCGCGCGATCCTGATAAGTCACTAACTTCATGTTTACCTCGGTGTGGCTTGATAAGCCTGATGACCGTCGTTGGGCAAGTACGCTTGCTCGTGATAGATGGCGAGCGACTTCATGACGGGAAAATCGTTGAACGAGAACAGGCACGCATCGTCGTTCGGTGCCGTGTTGACGTGCTCGTGCCAGCTCCACGACGGCACGCAGAAGATGTCGTGCTCTTTCCAGTCGAAACGTTGGCCCGCGATCACGGAATAGCCGCTGCCCTTCGCGACGTGATAGACGACGTTACCCGTGTGACGATGCGCGCGCGTGTGCTCACCGGCGCGCAGCATCTGCATCTGCGCGCCCATCGTCGGCATGACGGCGCCGCCCGTCACAGGGTTCACGTACTCCATCACGACGCCGTCATAAGGCGAGCCGTCGGTCGCACTCGCGTAGCGGCGCAGCGCCTCGTACGTGCTGTCCCAGCTGTATTTCAGCAAAGGCGAGTACGGTTTGCGCCAGTCGGGTTCGAGCGGCTTGAGCGCGGCGTTCGCATACGCGAGATGCGACGCGTTCAGCGGCCGCGCAATGTCCTGGTGCAGGTTGGGATGCACTTCGTAGAAGTTCGCTTCCAGCGCATTGATCAACGGAATGTCGAGCCCGTCTTGCCAGATGCACGGCGACGTGCCGCCGCCGTCGATGCCGTGTTCATGCCATGTCCCGTTGGGCGTGATCACGAAGTCGTTCGCGCTGAGCGTCAGACGTTCGCCGTCGACGATCGTGTACGCGCCACTGCCTTCGATAATGAATCGCAGCGCCGACGCCATGTGCCGGTGCGCCGACGCCGCTTCGCCAGGCTTCATGACCTGCAGGCCCGTATAAAGCCATCCGACTGCCGCGCTCACGTCGCGGCGCTTCGGGTTGACGAGCATCACCACGCGCCGCCCGGCGTCCTCTGGGCGTACGAGTTCGAGCGATTGCAGGACCATCGGCCGCAATGCTTCATATCGCCACAGCATCGGCACAGCGTGCGGCGTGGGCTCCCACGGCTCGATGTCGTTCGCTACGGTCCACAGCGCGCCCGCCTCGTGTCGCGCGAGCGCCGCGTAATAGGCGGCCAGCTCGGGCGTGTCGACCACACGGGCTCGCCCGGCTACGTCGTCACTGTGCATGATGATCGTCCTCGCGTCGTTTGAAAGTCGCTTCCGTGGTTCGCTCCGTTGCAGACGCGCTCCCCTCGGGCGACAGATGAGCCGCCGCTTCCATCACGTCGATGGAAGGCTTTGCGCGCTTGTCCACGGTCACGCCGAATATGTCGAAGCGGTTGTAATGGCCGACGATGTCATGCATCTGCTTCGGCTGGATACAACGCCGCAGATCGATCTGCGCGTAGACGATGCCCTCGCGATCGATGAGCGGTTCGGTGAGCAGCCGGCCGTCGGGTCCGAAAATGCCGGAAAACGCGCTGTGTTCGCGTTCGAGCAGCGCGCGCGCATTGCTGTCGTTGCCCGCGACGGTATCGATGATCGACTCCGACAGGCTCGAGCACGACACGATCGAAAACACCTTGCCTTCAAACGAATGCGCAGCGGCGCGGACCTTGATCGCCTCGACCATGTCGTAGTCCTTCGGCGCCACAGGCAGCGCGATGTAGTTCGCGACGTGGATCAGTTCGCCCTGCGCGAGCAGCGCATAGCGCGCGAGCGTGTTGGTGTTTTCGCCGCACGCGAGCGCGCCGAGCGGACCCAGCTCCGTCTCGTAGACGTTCAGCGAGCTGCCGTCGCCGCCCGTCCACGTGAGTTTTTCGGCCCACGTCGGCACCAGCTTGCGATGCCGGCCGAGCAGATTCCCGTCGGCGCCGATAAAGAGCACCGTGTTGTACAGCACGCCATAGCTGTGCCGTCCGCGCTCGTTGACGCCAATCACCACATAACAGTTGGCGTCGCGCGCCGCCGCGCGCAACCGGTCGACGTGCGGTCCCGGCACGTCGATCGACGCGAGGTACAGGCGCTCGTACCATGCGCTGCCCTCGACAGGCGTCATCGTCCAGTTCCAGTACGGATAGCCCGCCACGAAAACTTCCGGAAACGCGATCAGTCGCGCGCCTTCGTTAGCCGCTTCGCGTATCAGCGCGCAGGCGAGATCGACCGTTGCATCGGCATCGAGATACACGGGCGCTGCCTGCACCGCCGCTGCGATAAAAGGAGTGGAATACGCTCTCATGCGAGCTCCCTGGCAACGTCGGCAGCGAACGTGCGGCGCTTCACGAACGGATAGCAGAGGCTCAGCACGAACAGCATCGGAATGCCCGTGACGAGCGTCATTCTGAATTGCGGCAGCAACAGCGTCGTTGCCAGAACGGCGAACATCAGCGCGCCGCCGACAATCGTCATCAGCGGGAATCCCCACATGCGAAACGAGAGCACGACGCCGTCGCGCTCGGCGGCGCGCCGGAAGCGATAGTGCGTGACGAAGATCATGAACCACGCGAACAACGCGCCGAACATCGCAATCGACATCACGAGAAGAAACGAGCCGTGCGGAAACGTGACGCTGCACAGACCGGCAAACGCGACGCCGAACGTCGAGAACATCAGCGCGCGCAGCGGCACGCCGCCGCGTGTGAGCGTGCCGAGAAAAGCGGGTGCCTGTCCGCCGCGCGAAAGACTGAAGATCATGCGCGTGGCAACGTACAGTTGTGCGTTCATCGCCGAGAGCGCCGCCGTCAGCACGACAAAGTTCATCACGCTGGCACCGTACGGAATGCCGATCAGGCGCATCACCAGAACGAACGGACTCTCTCCCGTGCCCGCTTTTTGCCACGGCACGATGCAGACCATCAACGCAATCGTGACGATATAAAAGAACATCAGCCGGAAGAACGCCGATTTGAACGCCTGGCGCGCGGCGCGCTTCGGCTCTTTCGCTTCGCCCGCAGCGACGGCGATGAACTCGATGCCGATGAAACTGAAGATCGCAATCACCACGCCAAACCAGGTTCCGCCGAAACCCTTTGGAAAGAAGCCCTCGTTGCGAAAGTAATTGCCAAAGCCGATCTGGCTCTGCGCAGGCGCATCGATTACCGTGATGGTGCCGATCGCAATGAACGCGACGATCGCCACGACCTTGACGATCGCAAACCAGTACTCGGCGGAACCGAAAATGTTCACGCTGCTCGCGTTGACGAGAATGATCAGACCGGAAAAGAGGACGATCCACACCCACGCGGGCGATTGCGGAAACCAGTACTCCATGTAGACGGAAACGGCTGTCACTTCCGCGCCGATCACGAGCACGACTGAAATCCAGTACGCGTAACGCACCAGAAAGCCCATCCAAGGCCCGAGATAGTGCTCGGCGTAGGCGCCGAACGAGCCCGTCGTCGGATGCGCGACCACCATCTCGCCGAGGCATCCCATCAGCAGCAACGCGACGAACGCGCCGATTGCATAGCTGATCACCACGCTCGGCCCGGCGATCTGGATCGCCGCGCCGCTGCCCAGGAAAAGACCCGTGCCGATCGCGCTGCCGATGGCGATCATCGTCAGCTGCGGCTGGGTCAAACGTCTGGCAAGATCGCCCTCGCGTTGGGCGATCGAGCTGAATTGCGCTTCACTCGTCATGCTGTCTCCTTCGTTGTTTGAGTCGGGACGTCGGGCCTGCGGGCCGCCGGGCTGGATGGCGCCCGCCGTGCCCGTCAGGTGAAATCGCGCCGTTGCTGAAATGCCGGCTTGTCCCATTCGCGTCGCCGCATGATGTCGTCGATCGCATCGACGAGTTCCGCGACTTCTTCCTGCGTGTTGTAGAGGGGCGCGAAGCCGAATCGCATGTAATCGGGCATGCGAAAGTCGCCGATGAACTTGCGCGCCGCGAGCGCCTGCATGACGCCGTAGCCTTCCGGGTGCCGCAACGAAACGTGGCTTCCGCGCAGCGATGCAGCGCGCGGCGACGCGACGACGAAGCCGTGCGGCGCGAGTTGCGCGTCCACGCGTTCGATGAAGCGCTGGGTCAGTTGCAGGCTTCGTTCGCGCAGCGCTTCGAGCGGCACGCCGTCGAAGAGATCGAGCGCGCGCGACAGTACCGACAGTCCGATCACGGGATGCGTGCCGCACAAGAAGCGCGACGTGCCTTCGGCGGGACGATAGTCAGGCGCGAAGTCGAACGGCCTGGCGTGGCCGAACCAGCCCGCGAGCGGCTGCTCGCAGTCGTTCGCGTGACGCTCCGCGACATACAGGTAAGCGGGCGCGCCGGGACCGCCGTTCAGATACTTGTAGCCGCATCCCACCGCGAAGTCCGCCTCGCATGCGTTCAGGTCGCACGGCACGCCGCCCGCCGTGTGCGAGAGATCCCACACGATCAGCGCGCCCGCGCGATGCGACGCCTGCGTGAACGCGTGCATGTCGTAGATTTCGGCGCTGCGATAGTCGACATGCGTCAGCACGACGGCGGCGACATCGGCGTTCAGGTTCTCGATGATCCTGGCGGCGGGCACGGCGACGACCGTCAGTCCAAACAGCTTCGCCACCTGGTCGACGATGTAGAGGTCGGTCGGAAATGCATCCGCGTCGGTGACGATGGTCTTTCTGCCCGGCCGCAAGCGCACTGCGCTGACAACCACCTTGAAGAGATTCACGGAAGTCGAATCGCATGCGACGACTTCAGTGGGCTTCGCGCCGATCAGTCTCGCGATCTTCGCGCCCGCGCGCTGCGGCAGCGTGCGCCATTCAGCCTCGTGCCACGAATGAATCAGACCAAGGCCCCATTCGTGCGTGATCACATTCGATGCGTGAAGCTGCACGACCCGCGGCATCAGACCCAGCGAATTGCCGTCGAAATAACGTACGCCGTCGGGAATCAGAAAGCGCTCGCGAGTGGAAGCGAACACATCGGGCGCGCCCGTTGCGGATACTGCCTGTTGCACCATCATGCCCCCAGCACCGTACGGATAGCCCACAACTCCGGAAAGAACCGGTGCTCGACGACATGTTTCAACCAGCCGACGCCCGCCGATCCGCCCGTGCCCGGCTTGAAGCCGAGAATGCGTTCGACGGATGTGAAGTGGCGCCAGCGGTACTGCGAAAACAGATCCGCGATTTCGATCAGCGCTTCGCCGAGCAGATACAGATCGTTGTCGGGCGTGGGATCGGCGTAGACGGCCAGCCACGCTTTCTCGACATCGGCGTTCGACGCGTACGTCTCCGACCAGTTACGCTGCAATGCCCGCTCGGGCACGCTGATGCCGCGCCGATGCAACAGCGCGAGCACGTCGTCGTAAAGGCTCGGCGAATTCAGCGATGCCTTGAGCTGCGGATACACGTCGGGATTGTTCGCATGCGCCTGCGCCAGCCGCACGGACTTGTTGCCGAGGATGAACTCGACATGCCGGTACATGTACGATTGCTGCCCCGACGACACACCGAGGCAGTCGCGGAACTCGTTGAAGCCGTTCGTCGTGATGGTCGACAGAACGTCCCACGTCTTCACCAGATATTCGAACAACCGCTTGATGCGCGGCGCGAGCGCAAGCGCGCCTGTCACGTCGTCGGCCTTGATGCGTTGCTGCATGTTGAAGGCTTCGTAGTGAATCGCCTTGAAGGTCAGTTCCTTGCACTGCGTCATCAGGATGAACACCATCTCGTCGTGGCCATCGCTGCGCATATGTTGGAGGCTGAGCAGCAGGTCGTTACGGTGATAGTCGATGAACGGATTGCTCTTGCCGTCGAAGGCGATCAGCGGCTCGCCCGCCGTGGTCTTGACTGTCGCTTCGCGGCTCTCGTCCGTCGATATGGCGACGTCCTTGATCAGCGACAGTTCGAGTTCCGGGTTGCGAATCTCCGGAATGACGCGTTTGCGTGGTGTACTCATGGTTTTTCTCCGAGTAGTGAAAGGGTGTCGACGCTCAGCCGGGTTGACGGGTCCGTCAGGTCGAACAGGATGTCGAAGTGGTTTTTGTGCCCGACCTCGTGCATCGACGTGTGGGCCCCGGCGCGCGCCAGCGCCGTCGAAAAGCCGAGGCTCTGCTGTTTGAATGCGTCGGTTTCGTGCTCGCCCCAGCAGACCACCGTGTCGACGGGAGACCGCAACGGCAGGCGCATGGGACTCAAACGCCGCGCACTGTCGATGTCGAGGCCCAACGGCGCGTTGATGTACGTGCCGACAAGTGGCTGAAGGTCATAGATGCCAGAAATCAGCAACGCGGCGGTAAACGGCGCCTTTGTCATGCGCGCCGCCACCCAGTCCGTCGTCATCAGCATCGCGGCGAGATGCGCGCCCGCCGAACTCCCTGCAATCACGAGACGCGCATGCGGCGCGCGCGCGGCGAGCAGCTTCAGCGCCTCGATGCATTGCCCGACGATGATGGCGATGCCCGCTTTGGGCGCGAGCGAGTAGTTCACGGCGGCATAGGCGAAGCCGCGTTCCGTCAGCATCTGCGCGGGAAAGCAGGCGTCGCGCGCGGACAGTGCCTGCCAGTAGCCGCCGTGGAAAAACACCAGCATGGCCTCATACGGCTGGCGCGCTTGCGGCTCGAATACGACGATGTATTCGTCGTCGTCTGCGCCGTAGCGGACGATGGCGTGCGGCAAGCGCCGCATGGTCTGCTCGCTGCGTTCGCCGTACGCGGCGACTACCTCGAGATAGTTGCCGGCGACGGAACTCGGCGAATACGCCCGGTCCATGTCGCCGTCGATTGATTTTTTGTCCACAGATCGCTCCTCCAACCTGCGTTTATTGTAGGTAGGGAGGGGTGATCGATTTTTCCTATGTTTGCCAGTCCAACACGAATATCCGGCATGACATTTCCATTTTCTCGTTGCGCGCGGCAAGGTTTGCCGGCATTCTGAGATGCCTCGAACACGCACCCACGCTATCGCAAGGAATGCCATGAACGCTTCGCCCCTGTCTCCCGCCGATCTTCAGATCCTCGCGTGCCTGCAATCGGACCCGCGCATGCCGATGGCCGAACTCGCCGAAAAGACCCACAGCTCGGTGTCGCCGTGCTGGCGTCGCGTGAAGCGGCTCGAAGAAAGCGGCGTGATAGAAGGCTATAGCCTGCAACTGAACCGCAAGGCGCTCGGCCTCGGCATCGATGCGTTCGTGTTCGTCAAGATCACCTCGCACCACGAGCGCGATGCCGTGGAGTTCGAGCAGTCCCTGCAGGTGATCGACCAGGTGCTGTCGTGCTACATCCTGTCGGGCGCGGAAGATTATCTGTTGCGGATCGTCGCCGCGGATCTCGATACCTTCGCCAATTTCAGCCGCAAGGTGCTCGCCGCCCTTCCGCATGTGAGAGAAGTGCGCAGTGCGTTCGTGATGCAGACGATCAAGGAAACCACGCGCCTGCCGCTGCCGGCGTAAGCGGCCGCATGCACGCTCGCGGCTAGCCCGAAACGGGTGGGCGCACGTGGCTCAGATGCGCGTTGAGCGCGTCGACGAAATGCCGCGTCAGCAGAGACGGGGCCGTGTGCATGGGCATGGCCATGCGCACGGCGACGTCGATCGACGGCGCGAGCGGCCTGATCGCGAGTTGTCCTGCGTACGTATTGGCCACGTACGGGTTCACGATGCCAACGCCGTTGCCCGCCGCCACCAGCGCGCAGATCGTGATCGACGACGTGGTCTGGATTGCGAACTCCGCAGGCATGCCGTGCGCGACCAGCACGCTTTCGATGTCGATGGTCAGGTCGTCCATCTCGCCCAACGACAGCAGCGGCTCGGACCGCAGCATTTCGACATGCACGACGGGCTCGGCCGCGAGGCGATGGCCGGACGGCAGCACACACACGGCAGGCATCGTCTTGACGATCACCGTCTCGAAGTCCTGCTCGTCCAGCTTGCCCGTGGTGAGAATCAGATCGAACAGGTCCTGGCGCAACAGGTCGGTGAGTTGCGTCGTAGCGAGCGTCTGGATGTTGATATAGGTCTCGGGAAACTGCTGGCGGAACGCGCGAATGACCTCCGGCAGCAAGCCGACACCGAGCGTCGGCGTGCAGCCGAGGCTCAGCGCGCCCGTGCCCGATTTGCGCAGAAGTGAGACCACCGACTCGATCTTCTCCAGCCCGTCGAAATGCTTCTGAACCGTTTTGTACAGCAACTTGCCTTCGCTGGTCGGACGCAAACGCCCGCGGTGCATCTCGAACAGCGTCAGGCCCGAGAAGCTCTGCAATTCGGCGAGGCGGCGGCTGATGGACGGCTGTGTCGTATTGAGCATGGCCGCGGCGCCCGTCGTCGTGCCCTTCTGCATGACAGCGCGAAACGCCTGGATGTGCTGGAAATTCAACGGTCGGGTCATGTGAGCCTCGCCCTTCGGTCAGATGGCCGGAGCGCCGGGAAGCGCGCTTTCAGGGAGCGCCCGTATATCAAAACTGAATAGCGTCCCGAAGAAAAAGAATTATATCGAATCGATTCGTAACGATATCCTTTCGTTCAACTTTCGCCGAGGACCTCCGCCGACGTGAGATTCGCGGCGCTTCCCAACGCATTCCGACGTTTTCGCTCATGACTGCTTCGTCCCGTCCGATGATCGAACCCGACAATTCCACGTTGCCCGCCGTCGCTCGCCGTTGCAGGGTCCAACGTCTGGGCGACGGCGAGCTGCATCATTTTTTCGGCTACTACAACAAGACGGCATGGGATCGCACGGGGCGTTACGTGCTGGCCAACCGGGTCGCGATGATGGATGCGCCGCTCGTGCCGGAACTCGAAGTGGAAGTCGGCTGCTTCGAACTCGGCGACGACGGGATGTTTCGCGCATTCGACACGACGCGCGCGTGGAACTGGCAAATGGGCTGCCAGTTGCAATGGCTGGACGGCGAAGCCGGCCGCAAGGTCCTCTACAACATCCGCACGGACGATCGCGCCGCGCACTACCCGGGCTTCGGCGCGACGATTCTGGACCTCGACACGGGCGCGAAGCGGGCGCTGCCCTTGCCCGTCTACGTGAGCGCGCCGGATAGCCGCTACGCGCTGTGCGTCGATTACCGGCGCCTGTACGTCACGCACGAAACGATCGGCTACAGCGAGCGCGGCGGACCATTCGATATACCGCTCGCGCCCCGCGACGACGGCATTCACCGGATGGATCTCGCGACGGGCGACGTGACGCTCATCGCCAGCTATGACGCGCTGCGGCGCTTTCATCCGAAGCCTTCGATGCAGCGCGCGATTCATTGGGTGAGCCATATCGAAATCAATCCGGCGTCGTCGCGTGTGCTGTTCCTGCATCGCTGGACTGAGCGCGTCGAAGACGAAACCTGCTTCCTGCATCGCCTGATCACGATGAATCCGGACGGCTCCGGCATGCGGCTGCTCGAATGCTCGGACCATCCGCTGCCGCAGCTCGCCGACGACTTCGATCCCTCCGCTGTGGGCACGTTCGACTATGAGAAGTCGGAGCACCAGATCTCGCATCCGTTGTGGCGCGACGACGCGCACATCGTTGTGTGGGGTCCGCATGCCGGCGAGATTCACTATCACCTCTACGAAGACAGCGATGCCGGCAACGTCAGCGTGATTGGCCGCGACGTGCTGACGGAGAACGGACACATGTCGTTTTCTCCCATCGACGCGCGCTGGCTGCTCTCCGACACCTACCCCGATGCGCAGACGCACCGGCGCGTGCTATTCCTGTTCGACATGCGCGACGGCGTGCGCCACGACCTCGGCGAGTTCTACGCGCCGCCGTGGCTGAAGAAGGAAAACCGCTGCGACCTGCACCCGCGCTGGCGCCGCGACGGCCTGGCCGTGTGCATCGACTCCGTTCACGAAGGCGCGCGGCAGATGTATGTGATCGACGTCTCGCCCATAACAGGCGTGGACAACCCGTAGCAACGACAGCGTGGCGTTGGCGGGCGCGGCACGTTCGGGTGCGCACGACCTTCGCCAGATGGAGACAGGCATGAACCGAAGCAATCCGAATCGCGTAAGTACGCGCATGGCGGCCGCCAAGGCAGCGGTTTCGGCAGCGATGCTGGCGTTCGCGGCAAGCGCGAACACGCAGGCAGTCGCGGCAGAGCCCGCGCTCACCGGCACGCTCAAGAAAATTCACGACGACCACATCATCACCATCGGCTTTCGCGACGCGTCGATTCCGCTTTCCTATTACGACGCGCAGCAGCAGCCGATCGGCTATTCGATCGATATCGCGAACCTGATCGTCGCACGCATCAGAGCGCAACTCGCGCAACCGGACCTCAAGGTGCGCATGATTCCGATCACTTCGCAAAACCGCATCTCGCTGCTGCAAAACGGCACCATCGACTTCGAATGCACGAGCACGACGAACAATGCGGAACGCGCGCAGCAGGTTGCGTTTTCCAACAACTTCTTCGCGATCGGCACGCGCCTGCTGGTCAAGAAAACGGCGGGCATCAGGGACTTCGCCGATCTCAACGGCAAGACCGTGGTTGTCGGCGCGGGCACGACGTCGGAAAAGATCTTGCGCAGACTGAATGTCGAGAAGTCGATGGACATGCAGATCATCAGCGCGAAGGACCATTCCGAATCGTTTCTGATGCTGTCGACGGGGCGCGCGAAAGCCATGATGATGGACGACGCGCTGCTTGCCGGCGAGCGCGCGAAGGCGCCGCATCCCGACGACTATGAGATCGTCGGCACGCCGCAGTCGTACGAGGCCTACGGCTGCATGCTGCGTAAGAACGATGCCCCGATGAAGGCCGTGATGGACGCGGCCATCGCCGATGCGCAAAAGTCCGGGCAGGCCGCCCGCCTCTACGCACGCTGGTTCATGCAGCCCATTCCGCCCAAACAGCTCAATCTGAACTTTCCGATGTCGCCGCGCTTGCAGGCGCTGTTCGCGCGGCCGACCGACAAGCCCGCTTCCTGAAAGCGCGCCTTCCGAGGCGCAAACGGGTCGCGACGCAAGGGACATAGGGGACGCAAGGGACGCAATGGACTACTCATGGTATTGGGGCGTGCTGTTGCAGCCCGTCGCAACGGGCGAACGCGACACCTATTTCGGCTGGCTGCTGTCGGGCCTCGTCAATACCGTCGTGCTAACCGTGCTCGCGTTTGCGCTGGCACTCGCCATCGGCACCGTCGCGGGCATCATGCGCACGCTGCCCAGCCGCGTGGCGAACGCGGCCGCCGCGGCATACGTGTCGATCTTTCGCGGCGTGCCGCTGATCGTGCAGTTCTTCATCGGCTTCTTCGCGCTGCCGGAATGGTTGCCGGGTTCGCTCGGCGATCAGTTGAAGGCTCTGCCGCCGCATCTGCAGTTCATGAGCGCTTCCGTGCTCACGCTCGGCATCTATACGGGTTCGCGCGTCTGCGAACAGGTGCGCGCGGGGCTCATGGCGCGCCCGCGCGGTCAGCTGCAGGCGGCGCTCGCGCTCGGACTGACGCGCGCGCACGCTTATCGACATGTACTGCTGCCGATGACGTTTCGCACGATCGCCCGTCCGCTGACATCGGAGCTTCTGATCATGTCGAAGAACTCCGCCGTCGCCTCGACGATCGGACTGCTCGAACTGTCGGGACAAGCGCGGCAACTGGTCGATTACACTGCGCAGCCGTATGAGTCGTTTATCTGCGTGACACTCGCATACATCGCGCTGAATTTCGTGATCCTGCGCGCCATGAACTGGTTGCGGCGTCGCAACGGCGTGCCGGGATTGATGGGGAACTGACCGCATGCTGGAGATGGATTGGCAGGCTTTATACGCCGCGAAAGCGGTGCTGCTCGAAGGAATGGGCATCACGCTTCAGATCACGGCCGTCGCGATTGCATGCGGCCTCGCGCTCGGCACCGTGCTCGCCGTGCTGAGCCTGTCGCCGAACCGGCTGTTGAAGGCGGGTTCGCACGCCTATGTCGCGCTGCTCCGCTCGATTCCCCTCGTGATGCTGCTGCTGTGGTTCTTCCTGATCGTGCCGCAATGCCTGAAGACGCTGTTCGATTTGCCGCCGACCGTCGACGTGCGGCTGATCTCGGCGATGGTCGCCTACGCGCTGCTCGAAGCCGCGTTCTTCTGCGAGATCATCCGCGCGGGGATCGCCAGTCTGCCGCGCGGCCAGATCCACGCCGCGCAGGCGCTCGGCATGACGCCCGCGCAATCGATGCGCTACGTGATCCTGCCGCAAGCGTTTCGCGCGATGGTGCCCGTCGCGCTCACGCAATGCATCGTCATTTTCCAGGACACGTCGCTCGTCTACGTGATCGCGCTCGGCGATTTTTTCCGGCGCATGACGGCCATCGGCGAACGGGACGGCACGCTCATTCCGATGCTGCTGCTCGCGGGCTCGACCTACTGGGTCATCAGCACCGCGTTGATCGCGATGACGCGAGCGCTTCGGACGAGGCTCGCGCGGTGACGGGCTCGCATGGGATCGCGCCGTGTCCGCGGCTCGCTGTGAAGCTGCTGCGACGCTGCTGTAAGCGACGGCATTCCGTTTTATGACGTCTGTGTCCCTAAACGCCACACGGGACTTTCGAAACACATGAAGATCCATCAGCTCCGCGCCCTTGTCGCTGTCGCCGACACGGGCAGCGTTCGCGGTGCCGCGCGCATGCTCAACGCGTCGCCGGCCGCCGTGACGCAAAGTCTCCAGCAGATCGAAGGCGATCTCCGGCTGCAACTGGTCGCGCGCACGCCGTTGGGCGTCACGCTGACACCCGATGGGCTCACGCTGCTCGCGCATGCGCGCCTGATCGTCGGCCAGATCGCGCGCGCGCATCAGGCCGTCGACACATTGCGCGGCGAGACGCGCGGACGGCTCTCCATCGCCGTGACGGCCTGGGTCGCGATGGCGTTCCTGCCGGACGCCGTGCTGCGGTTCCGGCAGCGCATGCCCGAGGTTCAACTGGAGTTTTTCGAAGGCTTGCTCGCGATTGCCAATCCGCGCCTGCGCGACGGCAGCCTCGACATCTACATCGGGCGCCAGACGCCTGGCGAGGCCTCGGCGTTCGCGTGCAAGCCGCTCTTTTCGTCGACGCGTGCCGTCGTCGCGCGGCAAGGCCACCCGCACGCGGAGAGCCGGGCGCTCGAGGAACTGCTCGATCTCGACTGGCTCGTCGCCCTCGACCCGGAGACGGAAGGTCTCGCGCCGTACAAGATGTTCGCGCAACACGGTCTGCCGACGCCACGCAGCATCCATTTCCTGCATTCGCTGACGGTCGCCGTCGCGCTGCTGCAGAAAACGGACATGGTGAGCATCTTCCCGTGGCCGCTCGTCGAGTTGTGCGCGCCGCACGAATCGCTTTGCGCGATACCTGTGCGCGAGCAGTTGGACGACTCCATGGTCGGCGTCATCTCGCGGCCTGGCGAACCGTTGAGCGCAGCCGCCGAGTGCTTCGTCCAATGTCTGACCGAGACCATCCGTCGCCCGGCCTCGACATACACGCCCGAAATGCGCCGAGTGATGAATTCAGTCGATGTACTGATCTGACGGGCGGCTATCCAGCCGCTTTCCGCTGCATCAACGACGAGGCCGGCGCGCTCCTTCGAGCGGGCCGGCCTTCGTTTGCCTTCACCATGTCTTTTCAGACGTCGCGAGGCATGCCGTCATTCAGCGCATCAGTAGTAGCGCGGCGGCGGGGGACGGTGGTCGCGACCATGGTCGTGGTACGGGTCGCGATCGTGCGGGTGATGACGCATCCATTCATCGTGCGCCCAGTAACGATGGCCGTCCCAGTAACGGTCGCCATGCCAGCCGATGTTGACCTGCACGCCCACGGGCATCATGTGCGGCTGCGCGTAGGCAGGCGGCGTGTGCACGGGCGCGTATTGAGCAAAGGCGCTACCGGCGCCGAGCAGCGCGCCACCCGCGATCAACGCAGCGACAATCGAACGCGACGTCTTGTTCAGTGCTTTCATGGCTATTCTCCCTATCGAGTTTCGTTGCGAGCGACGGTCGGGCCGACCACGACGGTCAGTGATGCGCGCCGTTCGCTTGAGACCCACTTTAGCGGCGCAGACCTTTCACAGACGTGAAGACTTGTAAGCGCACATTTCAAACGGAGCGCAGCACCCGGGCGCGGGTCAGGTGCGTCTTCGTCGCGGTTTCACGACGCTTGACGCCATTTGGCGGACCGCGCGGTCTGGATGACCGTCAGCGCCCGTTACATTCATTTCAGCCCCGAAATAATGGGCGCCGGATGGCGATGCGCTGCGCAATGCCGAAATGCCGAAATGCCCGACGAAGAACGCGAGCCCATAGTGAGCAGAAAAACAAAAGCCCGGCAGTAGCCGGGCTTTTCAGTTTCGCCGCTTCTGGATGGCGGCGAGATGCGCAGTGCAACGTCTTTTGGTGTCCTGGACGTCTTGGCGATCAGTCGGTCAGACGGACGCCGAACATGGTTGCTTGCGACTTGCGAACACGCTCCGCTTCGCGGTGACGTGCTTCGTACGAATAATCCGAATCCAGAGGCAAGTGAGGCGACGCGAAGAGGTCGCTAACCTTTTGGAACAGCGCGAAAAGATAGTTCATGGCGACTCCCGGTTGGTTTGGTGATCTAGGGTTTTCCCTTAAGATGCAGTATAGGGTTTTCCCGAATCAAAAGCTAGCGCATTGCAGCAATTTTTCGGCGCGACGATCCGCCGCGAAGCCTTCCAGCGCATATTGCAATGCATCATTCCCACCCGGATAAGGCTTGCAGATCTGCCCCCGTTTCGTAACGACTGATGCGAACGCGCCACAACGTCCTGTAACTTGGACAATATGCAAACAGGCCGTTAGTGCGTTTTTGGAGACAGCCATCGCCTGAAAGATGCGGGCCGCCTGCTGCTCGCTTCGACAATCCATCGACCGCGCGTCGAACGACGCGGCGGACGGCGGGCAAAGGCTCAGCTAGTGAGTGTGCGCTGACTTACGCCGCTGAGCGTGCTGCGCGTGCGCGGGGTGCGCGTCGGCGGGCTTGGCCGGCGGGGCGGCGGGTGCGGGCATCGCCTGGACGGGAGCCTGCGCGCTGACAGGAAGGCTGGTGGTCGACGAATCGGTGTCGAGCAGCGTCGCCAGGGTAGCTTGCTGGTTCAGCATCATCTGCTCGATGCGTTGCTCATGCGCGGTCGATTGACGGGAAAGGCGCAACAACAGCAGCGTCTGCGCGATACCGATTGCGATCGTCATCAGCAGCGCGCCTACGACGATCGACAGCAGCCATTTCATCCGCCGCGAGTGATCGCCTGCGGCGCGGCGCTGGTCGGCGATGACACCGTACAGCGCGTCGACGGTATCGGCGAAGGCGGCCGCGCGCGCCTGGTCCAGTTCCGGCGTGGCGCGCGAAGTGTGAACCGCTTGCGGCGTCAGCGAGGAGGTCGCACGCGGCGAATGAACGGTCGCTTCGGCGTGCATCGTCGAAATGCCGGGCGATGTCGACGCGCCCGATGCGCGCGCCGATGTTGCTGGCATCGCGGACGTCGATGGCGAGCGCTGTCGCGCGATGCCTGAAGCGGCAGGTGCGGCGGATTCGGAGGCGGTGGTTGCTTCAGTGGCTCGGCGCGAAGGTTTCGCAGCGTCCGCGGCGGCGTCCTGGTTGGCATCGACGCTTTCCACTGGATCGGCCAGCGTGACAACGTCGCTCTCGCCGCCTGCCGCCAGACCTGCATCCGCCGGCATGACTCGCCGCGACGCAGCCACGCTGCGCGCAACGCTCGCGGCAGCCGACGACGTCGTCGACGCAGGCGCCGTCGCTTCCAGACCCGCCTCAGCCGCGCGCCCCGCATCACTGGCCGGTGTGGGTGTTTCCGTATCGATCACCATCTGGCCGCTGTGCGGATCGACGAGCGTGTCGGGCGTTTTCGACGCCGTCCCAGCGCGCCCGCCGGCTTTCTGCGCCGCCGCCGGGCCAGCCGTAAAGCCCACGCCGTCGGGCGCGCCGGCAGCGGCCAGCACGACATCGGGCAATTCGAAGCCCTGCAGCGTGCCTTGCCGCACGTCGATGTTCTGCGCCTGCTGTTCGGCGCGCGCCGTTTCGTCGGGGAAAAGGTCGAGCGTGCTGTCGTCGCGCGCGGCGTCGCTCAGTTGCGCGAGCCGCTGCGCCGAGCGCGCCGCGCGCGCCAGCTTGTTTTCGGTCTCCGAAGAGACCGTCGACGCGCGCTGCTTTTGCGAGCGGCCACGCGCCGGGCGGGAAATCGTGGATTCTGCGGAATCTGCCATGTAGGAAAAGCGCAAGTGCAGCGTTCGTCGCCTGACGGCCGGGACGGGCGCTCCAGCGGGGCCCGGCGCCGTCGCGCCCGCGCCCATCCGATGCCGACTTTTGCCCGCGCAGGATTTCCGTCGACGGGTACGCGGCGTTTCGCGCCTCGCCCGTTCCGCGCAAGCTGCCTGCTGTCGGCGCCCGTCACCATTGCCGCCGGTGTTTTTTAGAGCCGGCATTGTCTCATGCAAAACGGAGCGCAGAAACGGATCGCCGCCTTTTTGCGACGGCACGCGCTCACGGGCGGCGGCGCCCGCCGTTACACAGGCTCAGCATCGTCCCGGAAACGCCTTTACGCCGGGCATGCCGCGCAATGGTCCGCAGACGCCAGGTACGCGTGTTGTTCCCCTTGTGATATTGCCTGGCCTACCCGGACCGGATGTGTCTGACGGCCTCCCGCTTTTGGGACAGCCCGCGCCGATGGTTTGTTATGCTGGGGCCCCGGCGCGCGCCTCGTCGCCCGCCACGCATCCATCAGTCAAACTTTCGACGCTTTCGCACCATGAACACGACCGCCTCCACGCCCGAACTTGCAGCCGCGCTGCGCGACCACTTCGCGCGCGTCATCCTGCCGATCTGGCAGGGGCCGGGTTTCAACGCGGCGCTCGGGCTGCCCTACGAAGCCGTCGCCGCCGATGGCCGCACGCCATTGCCCGTCGCGCGTTATCGCGCCATGGCGTGTGCGCGGCAGATGTTCGTGTTCGCGCTCTCGGGCGAGATGCAGCATGCGCAGCGCCTGTTCGAATCGCTGACACATGTCTTCCAGGACACGACGCATGGCGGATGGTTCTATAGCGTGGACGCGCAAGGCGCGCCGCTCGACACCACCAAAGACCTGTACACGCACGCGTTCATCGTGTTCGCCTGCGCCGAATATGGCGCGCGCTCGGGCAACCGCGATGCGCTTGACATCGTGCATGCGGCGTCATCGCTGATCGAAGACCGCTTTGGCGCCGGCAACGGCCTGCTGCACGCGGCACTGGCCGCCGATTTCTCGCCGATGGGCGGCGCGCCGCTGCAGAACCCGCTGATGCATCTGACGGAGGCGTGGCTCGCGGCTCGCGCCGCGACCCGGGACGCAGCCTTCGATACGTCACTCGCGCGGCTCGGCGGCGCGATCGCGCGAACCTTCGTGCACCAGCCGACAGGCTGTATCGCCGAGTTGCCCATCGGCAGCACGGACAATCGGCTCGAGCCGGGCCATCAGTTCGAATGGTTCTGGCTCGTGCAGCAGGCGGGCGACGTGCTCGCGGGCTCGGGCCTGCGCGAATCGCTCGCACAGGCGTTCAGCTTCGCGCACGAGCGCGGTGTGGATGCGGCAACGGGCGGCGTGCACGCGGCCCTCGACGAAGCGGGCGGCATCAAGGATTCGACGCAGCGCATCTGGGCCCAGACCGAGTATCTGCGCGCGCTCGCCGTGCACGACGATGCCGGCGTGCGCGCGCTGTTGCCGCAGCAGATCGAGCGCTTCCGGCCGCGATTTCTGAACGCGCGGGGCTGGGTCGAATGCAAGACGCTCGCGGGCGGCGTTGCGCGCGACGACATGCCGTCGACCACGCCCTATCACCTCGCGACCGCTTACGCCGCTTTGCCCGGCGCCTGAAGCAAAGCCGCGCGGCAGCGGAAAAACAAAACCCCGCGAAGCGGCCGGCTTCGCGGGGTTTTTGTTTTGTCTGCGTATCGGACGAAGCAGCCGCTCAGATCGCCACTGGATCGCTCAACACCGGCGCCATCGCGGCGCGCGTGCGGTGCGAACTCAGCACGACATCGGCGATTTCGAATGCGGACACGGCGTCCTTCAACTGCCGCGTCTGCTGATGCAGCGACGAGGCCGCCGCCGCAGCCTCTTCGACGAGCGCCGCGTTCTGCTGCGTCATCTCGTCCATTTGCACGACGGCCTGGTTGACCTGCTCGATGCCCGTGCTCTGCTCGTGCGACGACGCGCTGATCTCGGCCATCATCTGCGTGACACGCGAAATCGAATCCGACACGTTGCGCATCGCCTCGCCCGCGCGCTCCACGAGCGCCGAGCCGCCCTGGATTTCCGCGACCGATTCGCTGATCAGCTGCTTGATTTCCTTCGCCGACTGCGCGCTGCGCTGCGCGAGGCCGCGCACTTCGCCCGCGACGACGGCAAAGCCGCGTCCCTGCTCGCCCGCGCGCGCCGCCTCGACGGCCGCGTTGAGCGCGAGAATGTTGGTCTGGAATGCGATGCCGTCGATCACCGAGATGATCTCCGCGATGCGGTCCGAACTCTGCGCAATGCCGTGCATCTTCGCGACGACCTGATTGACGACATCGCTGCCGTGCGACGTCGCGTTGAGCGCGGTCTCGGCCAGCGAATTCGCCTCGCGCGCGTGGTCGGCGTTCTGGCGTACGGTCGCCGTCAGCTCTTCCATGCTCGACGCCGTCTCTTCGAGCGACGCCGCCTGGTTCTCCGTGCGCGCCGACAGATCGGCGTTACCCGTCGCGATTTCGTCAGCGCCGATGTAGATCGAATCGGCGGCTTCGCGCACGGTCTTCACCGTGCGCGCGACGCTTGCCTGCATCACAGCCAGCCCCGAGAACAAACGGCCGATCTCGTTGGTGCCGCGCGCTTCGATCGGCTGGTTCAGGCGGCCTTGCGCGATGCGCTCGAAATGGCGGCCCGCTTCTTCGAGCGGCGCGACGACGCCGCGCCGCAGCGCCATGTACACACCCGCCGTGCCCGCCAGCAGCAGCGCGAGAATCGCGAGGCCGACCGAGCGGAACAGCGTCTGGAACCCATCGATCGACTCCATTGACGCGCGACCCGTTGCGTCACCGAATTGCGTGAAGTTGTGCAGCTCGGTCAGATACGCGTCCTGCATGCCCTGGGTCGGCTGGTCGAGGAATGCCTGGATGTTGCCCGCGTCGAGATACTGCGCGAGCTCGCCGAGCGCCGTGTGAATCTTCTGGTACTTCTCGTTGAGCGCCGCGGCGCGCGCGCTGTTTTCGTCGTTGAGCTTGGGGGCGTTCATGAACTCCGTGAACGAGCGGTCGGCGGCGGCGATCTGCTCGCGCGCGTGCTGGACGATGTCGGTCGGCTCGGCGCCGCCGCGCACCATCCGCGTGCCGGCGCGCGACAGGTTGATGCGCGCGTCCATCAGGTGCTGCGTCGTCTCGTTGACGGCATTCACCTGATGCAGCGCGACGTTGGCGAGATCGTTGACGTTGTCATGCGTACGCGTCATCGCCCAGAAACCGAGCCCCTCCGTCGCCAGCTGAAAAATACAAAAAGCGGCCAGAACACATAACAAGCCGGATGCAACCTTGATCTTGCTGAACATCGAGACACCTGAATTGCTGAATAAGGACGGGAGTGCATCCGGGTTTACGGCAATGTCCTGCGATGCCTTGAGCGTTCGTCAGGAAAATTCCGGGAACGTATGCGTTTCGGCGGCTTACGCGGTTCGTTCGTCTCGCTTCCCACAATAATCGGCCCGCAATCTTTGCGAATTACCTTGACGCAGCGCATTAACGCTTCCTAGAGTGGGGACATCGCCACGCGGGCCATGCCCGAAGGAATCACGATGACCGACTTACTCGATCGGGCGCGGGGCGCATTGCACGCCCAGCCGTTCAGCGTATTGCTCGGGACCGAGCTGATGTATGTCGGCGCGAACGAGCTGACGCTGTGTCTTCCCATTCGCGACGAGTTGCGGCAACAGCATGGTTTCGTGCATGGCGGCGTGATCAGCTATCTCGCCGACAACGCGCTGACCTTCGCGGGCGCGCTGGCGCTCGGGCCGCGGGTCGTGACGGGCGAATACAAGATCAACTATTTGCGGCCTGCCGTGACGGGCGTGCTGATGGCGCGGGCGGAAGTGGTGTACGTCGGCCGTCAGCAGGCGACGTGTCAGTGCAATGTGTTCGTCACGGACGGCGATAAGGAACGGCTGGTCGCCGTGGCGCAGGGAACGATCAATCGCATCGGGGATGGTTCGGAGAATGGCTCGCAGCACGCGGGGGAGTGAGGGGTGGGTTGTTTGTGCGGCACTGACGCCGCGATGGCACGACGCGGATGCCCTCGAAGAAAGAGCGAACCGCATCGCGCGCGCCGGCGCAATCGCCGGGCCTCACTATAAAAGCCTTATTCCGCCGAATACGTCTTCTGACTTTGCTCCCCGAGCCCTTCAATGCCCAGACGAACGCTCTGCCCCGCCTTCAGATAAACAGGCTCCGGCTTCACGCCCATTCCCACTCCCGGCGGCGTACCCGTGGAAATCACATCGCCCGGCTGCAGGCTCATGCACTGCGACAGATACGACACCAGCTTCGCGACGCCGAACACCATCGTCTTCGTGCTGCCGTTCTGATAGCGATGGCCGTCCACTTCGAGCCACAGCTTCAGGTCCTGCGGATCGGGCACTTCGTCGCGCGTGACGACCCACGGGCCGATCGGGCCGAACGTATCGAAGCCCTTGCCCTTGTCCCACTGGCCCGCGCGCTCGATCTGCCACTCGCGCTCGGAGACGTCGTTGATCACGCAATAACCCGCGACGTAGTCGAGCGCGTTCGCTTCGTCGACGTACTTCGCTTCCTTGCCGATCACCACGCCCAGTTCCACTTCCCAATCGGTCTTCTTCGAGCCGCGCGGAATTTCGATGCCGTCGTTCGGACCGACGATCGCGCTCGTCCACTTGTTGAACACGACGGGCTCCGTCGGCACGGGCAGGTTCGATTCGGCGGCGTGGTCCGCGTAGTTCAAACCGATGCACACGAACTTGCCGATCTTGCCGACGCACGGTCCGATGCGCGGATTGCCCTCGACCACGGGCAGCGAAGCCGGATCGAGCGCGCGCAGCTTCGCGAGCGCGGCATCCGTCAGCGTGTTGCCGTCGATGTCCGCAACCACGTTCGACAGATCGCGGATCTTTCCTTGCGCATCCAGCAAGCCCGGCTTTTCCTGACCTTTCGGTCCATAACGAAGCAGTTTCATCGCTGCAGTTTCCTCTGTTCAGTGATTCCGTAGTTCATGAATATCGATGCCGCGCCGCGCATTCTCAGTTCGACCAGCCGCCGTCGATCACATGCGCCTGGCCCGTCGTGAATGCCGATTCGTCCGATGCCAGATACAACGCCAGCGCCGCGATTTCTTCCGGCTTGCCCACGCGCCCCATCGGCTGACGCGCGACGAACGCCGCGTGCACCGCTTCGACCGTCGAGCCCTGCGCCTTCGCCTGCTCGGCGATGCGCTGTTCGAGCGAAGGCGAGTGTACCGTTCCCGGACAGATCGCGTTGCAGCGCACGCCGCGCGTGACGAAATCGGCGGCGACGGCTTTGGTCAAGCCGATCACGGCCGCTTTCGATGCGCCGTACACGAAGCGGTTCGGCACGCCCTTCACGCTCGACGCCGCCGACGACATGTTGATGATCGACCCGCCGCCCTTCTCCAGCATGGCAGGCAGGAACGCGCGGATCATCCGGTACATCGCCTTCGCGTTCAGATCGAACGCGAAGTCCCAGTCTTCTTCGCTGGCTTCGAGAATCGAGCCCGCATGCACGTAGCCCGCGCAATTGAACAGCACGTCGATCGCGCCGATTTCACCGGCGAGCGCCTTGATCGCGGCGCCGTCGAGCACATCGAGCTTGCGCGCTTCGACGGGCTTGTCCTGCAACGCGTCGATGCGGATATCCGTCGCGATCACGCGCGCCCCTTCACGCGCGAACAGCTCGGCCGTGGCAAGGCCGATGCCTTGTCCTGCTGCGGTGATCAAGGCCGTCTTGCCGGCCAGTCTTTGTACCATCTACGGCTCCCAGTGGATTGGCGTTTAAGTCATACCGGGTATTGCAGCGGCTGCTCACCGGCGCGAGCGTGAATGCTTGACAGCGTATTCAAAGACGATAGAACGCGGCCGCATTGCCGCCGAAGATCGCGTCGCGTTCGGCGTCCGCGAGTTGCGCGACGAGCAGCGTCGCGATCGAATGCCAGAGCAGATAATCGCCGTTCAGGTTCAGCACTGGCCAGTCGCTGCCCCACATCAGGCGCTTCGGCCCGAACGCGGCCAGCAGATGATCGACATACGGACGCAGCGTCGCTTCCGTCCAGCCTTGCGCGGCTTCCGTTGCGAGACCCGACAGCTTGCAATGCACCTGCGGATGGCGCGCAAGACGCGTGATGCCTTCGGCCCATGCATGCCAGCCCGCGCTGCCGTCGCGGATGGGGGGCTTCGCGCCGTGATCGATCACGATGCGCAACTGCGGAAAGCGCTGAATAAACGCGTCCAGCGCATCGACATGACGCGTGAAGATCAACGCATCGAATGCGAGGTCGCTGGCAATCAACGCGTCGACGGCGGGCTGCAACGCGGGATTGGCGATCCAGTTATCGTCGGGCAAATCTTGCAGCATCGGCCGCACGCCCTTGAATTTCGGCTCGCGCGCGAGTTCGGCGATCAACGCGGGCGCGTGGGCATCGAGCATCGGCACCCAGCCGACCACGCCCGCAATCGAATCTTCGTTGCGCGCCAGCTCGAGCAGATAGCGCGTCTCGTCGACAGTCGGCGCGGCCTGCACGACGACCGTTCGCGCGACGCCCGCGCGCTCGCGCAGCGGCGCAAGGTCGCCGGGTCCGAACGTGCGATAGAGCGGCGCGAGATCGGGCGTGAGCCAGCCGTAGTCGCCGCGCTCGGGGTTCCAGTAATGTTGGTGTGCGTCGATCTGCATGATGTGTGTCCGAGGGAGCTAGTTCTTCGGCACGGGTGCGCGCGGATCGAGCAAGCCTTTGTCGCGCAGCGCCTGCCACAGTTCAGCGGGAATCGGCTTATCGAACGAAGCCACATTCTCGCGCAGTTCGGCCGCGTTGCGCGCGCCCGTCAACACCGTCGCGACGGCAGGATGCGCGTATGGAAACTGCAACGCCGCGGCAGCAAGCGGCACGCCATGTACCTTGCACACGGCTTCCAGCCGCGCGACGCGCTCGATCACGTCGTGCGGCGCGTCGCCATAGTTGAATTTCAGATCGCCTTCGACGCCGCGCGCGAGAATGCCCGAATTGAACGCGCCGCCCAACAGAATGCTGACGTTGCGCTTCTCGCATTCGGGCAGCAGATCGTCGAGCGTCGCCTGTTCGAGCAGCGTGTAGCGGCCCGCGAGCAACGCGCAATCGATATCGAACTCGCGCATGGCATCGAGAATCGGCGCGCCTTCGTTGACGCCGAGGCCCACGGCTTTTACCGCGCCTTGCGAGCGCAGATCGTCGAGTGCGCGAAAGCCGCCGCCTCGCGTCAGCTGCTGCCAGTAGTGCGCGTTGCGCTCGCCGTGCGTGACGACGCCAATGTCATGCACGAGCAGAACGTCGATCTCGACGATGCCCATGCGCTGCTGGCTGTCTTCGAACGAACGCAGAATGCCGTCGCGCGTGTAGTCGTAGATCGCTTCGAACGGCAGCGGGTTTTGCCAGCCTTCGCTGCCGTCGTATGGGTTCTTGCGCGGCACGAAATGACGGCCAACCTTGGTCGACAGCACGAACTCGCTGCGCGGATAGCGCCGCAGCGCGTCGCCGAGACGATGCTCGGCTTTCGTGTGCCCATAGTGCGGCGCGGTGTCGAAGAAGCGCACGCCCGCGTTCCACGCGGCCTCGACGGCGCCGAACGCTTCCTCGTCCGAAAGATCGCGATACAGCCCGCCGAGCGGCGCGGTGCCGAGACCGAGCCCCGTCACCTGCAAGCCACGCGCACCGATGCCGCGCCGCTTGCGCACGTTCGAATCTGTCGCGTTCGTCATTGCCTGAGTCTCCTCTTCATGTCATGCCCCTCGCGAGTGCCGCTCATTGCGCCGCCAGACCGATCACGCGATGCGGCAGCGCCGCATTGGCCGGCAAACAGGCCGGTCCGACGGGCTCGAACGTCTTGTACGTCAGAATAAACTCCTGGTGCCCGAGCGATTCCGATTTCGACGCCGCGCCGTTCGCGACAGCCACCGTCACGTCGAATACTTCGCGGCCCACTTCGTCGAGCGTCGCACGGCCTTCAAGGATACGCCCTGCATCGACATCCATGTCGCCGGACAGATTGCGATAGGTGTCCGGATTCGCGCAGACCTTGATGACGGGCGAGATGGCCGAGCCGACCACCGAACCGCGTCCCGTCGTGAACAGGATCACGTGCGATCCGCACGCGATCAGTTCCGCGATTTCCGCGTTGTCGCTGATGTTCGGAAAGCCGAAACGCGGCTCGCCGTCGGGCACGACGTCGAGCAGATAGAGGCCGCCAGTGGGCGGCACGTCACCGGGCTTCACGATGCCGACGATCGGCGACGCGCCGCTCTTCGCATACGCACCGAGCGACTTCTCTTCCTGCGTCGTCAGCCCGCCGTCCGCGTTGCCGACGGCGAAGCTGCCGTGGCCGAGTATCGAGTAATAGCGCGCGGCCTTCGCCACGCACGCGACGATTTCATCGCCCAGATCGTCGCGTGCCGCACGGCTTTTCATATGAAACTCGCAGCCCACCAGTTCGCCCGTCTCTTCGAAAATGCAGGTGGCGTCCTGTTCGATGAAGCGATCGAACGCACGCCCCACGGCCGGGTTCGCGGTGATGCCGCTCGTGCCGTCCGAGCCGCCGCAGACCGTGCCGATCACCAGTTCGGACAGCGCCATCGGCACCTTGCGTTGCTGCGCGAGTTCGCCGCGCGCTTCGCACACCCAGTCGATGCCGTATTGAATCGTGCTGCGCGTGCCGCCTCTTTCCTGGATCGTCAGCACCTGCACGGGGCGTCCGCTCGCGCGCACGGCATCGACGAGGTAATGCTTGTTCATGCTCTCGCAACCGAGCGACACGAACAGCACGGCGCCGACGTTCGGATGCGTGGTCAACTGCTCCATCATCTTTTCGGCGTAACTGTTCGGATAGCAGCCGGGAAAGCCGATCAGATGCACAGGCGGCTCGTGTTGCGTGGAAGGATCGTCGAATGCATCGAACGAAGGACGAAATTGCGCGACGATCTCGCGCGCCACGTGATGCGCGCATTCGACCAGATACGCGACGGCGACTACGTTGCGAATGCCCTTGCGTCCGTCGCTGCGCAGATAGCCTTGCAGTGGCGCGCCGGCTGTTGCCATTGGAATGTCGGTCATGATGATGGGCCTGCGTCAGTGTTGGACGAAAGCGTGTCCCGCGTCGTGCGTGTACGTGGGCAGGTAATCGCTTTCGACGTTGTGCGTATGCAGATGCTCGCCGCGCGCGACATCGGCTGTCACATGGCCGATCACCGCGCCGTAGCGCAGCACTTTGTCTTCGGCATGCAACGCGTGGCGCGCGATCTTGTGACCGAGTTCGATGGTCTTCGCGAGCGTGATGCGCTCGCCTTCGATGTCGAGCTGCGTGCCCGCGTCGAGCCGCGCGCCGGCGATCAGGCAGTTGTCCTCGGGGCTGAGCAGAATGAGGCGGGGATCTGTCATGTCGGTTTTCTCCTTCGCCATGGCTCAGTTTTGCCCTTCGCCGCTGGCAAGGCGCGCCACCATCAGCGAGCCGAGAATGATCGCGCCGTAGATGGCCTGAATCCAGAACGACGGCACTTGCGCGAGCGTCAACAGGTTCTGCACGACGCCCAGCAGCAGCACGCCGGAGAGCGCACCGAGCATCGTGCCCTTGCCGCCGTCGAGCGAAATGCCGCCGATCACGGCCGCCGCGAACACCGTGAAGATCATGCCATTGCCCTGGTTCGCGTTGATCGCGCCGACATAGCCCGTCACGACGAGCCCGCCTATCGAAGCCAGCACGCTGCCGAGCACGAACACGCCCCACGTGATCCGTTCGACGCGTATGCCCGCCGCGCGCGCCGCTTCCGGATTGCCGCCGATCGCATACAGCGCGCGGCCCAGCCGGTGATAGCGCAGCATGAACGCCGCGACGCCGAACGCGATGGCCGCGAGCCACACGGACAACGGCAAGCCGAGCACGATGGTGGTCGCGAGTTCGAAGAACGACGGCGGCATGTCGAACAGCGTGCCGCCTTTCGTCGCGCCGACCAGCATGCCGCGCAGCACGATCAGCATCGCGAGCGTGACGATGAACGCGTTCAGCCGCAGCCGCACGACGAGAAAGCCGTTGATGAAACCGATCACCGCGCCGACCACGAGAATCGCCAGCAAGCCCGCCGCTGCCGGCCATTCGAAGCCGAAACCCGCCGACGCCGCCGGCATCACCAACATCGCGCCGACAGCGGGCGCGATGCCGACCGTCGATTCGAGCGAGAGATCGAACTTGCCCGTCAGCACGATCAGCGATTCGGCGAGCACGACGAGCGCCAATGCCGCCGACGCGCCCAGCACGCTGATGAGGTTCGCCTTCGTCAAAAAGCTCGGGCTGACGAACGCGCCGATCACGATCAGCAGCGCGAGCGCGGGCAGCAATGCGAGATCGCGCAGCCGCGCGAACCCGATGCGCCCACGCGCGGCATTGGCGCCCATGCCTTGAGCCGATTGAGCCGCCGCGAACGCGGGCACACTATTCTTCATGGAGACTGACTCCTTCAACGGATGCGATCAGGTCGTGGTCCTGCCAACCTGCCGGAAATTCGGCCGCGACGCGGCCACGGAACATCACGAGCACGCGGTCGCAGACGCGCAGGTCGTCGAGTTCGCCTGACGCGACGATCACCGCCTTGCCCTCCTCGCGCACGCGATCGACGACAGACAGCAACGCTTCTTTCGACTTCACGTCGACGCCCGCAGTGGGATCGATCAGCACGAGCACGTCGGGATCGGTGGCGAGCGCGCGCGCCATCACGACCTTTTGCTGATTGCCGCCCGACAGGCCCGACACCGCCTGCTCCGGCCCCTGCGCGACGATGCCGAGCGCGTCGATCATCCGCTTGCCGAACGCGTTCTTTTTCGCGGGCGCCGCGATGCCGAATTTGCCGAGCATGCGCGTGATGGTCATCGTGGCGTTCTCCGCGATCGATTGCGTGAGCACGAGGCCTTCGTGATGGCGGTCCTTCGGCACGCAGCCGATGCCGCGCTTCAATGCGGCGGGCACGTCGCCCAACGGCAATGTTGCGCCGTCCACGCGAATCGCGCCGCGTTGCGGCTTGCGCAATCCCGCGATCGCTTCGGCGACGCTCGTGCGGCCGCTGCTCGTCGCGCCCGCAATGCCGATCACTTCACCGCGCTTCACGGCAAACGTCACGTCTTCGTAGTCCGCGCCCGTGAGCGCGTCCACCTGCAATGCCACGGCCGTGCCGGAACGCAGCGGCTCGCGCGCGGCGGCATCGGCGACATTCAGTCCGCCGCGCTCACCCGTCATCGCTTCGATCAGTTGCTCGCGCGGCAACGCCGACACCGGCGCACTGACGATATGCCGCGCATCGCGCAACACGGTAACGGCCTGGCAAATCTCGTACACCTCCTGCAGATGATGCGAGATGAACAGGAACGTCACGCCTTCTCGCTGCAACTCTTCGATACGCCTGAATAGCCGCCTGATTTCGTCGCCGTCGAGCTGCGCGGTCGGCTCGTCGAGGATGATGAAGCGCGCGCCGTACGACAGCGCCCGCGCGATCTCGACCAGTTGCCGCGCCTCGACAGTGAGATCGCCCGCGCGCGCATCTTCGCGCACGTCGATCTTCCAATGATCGAGCAGCGCGCGGGCGTCGCGGCGCATGGCGCGCCAGTCGATCACGCCGCGCTGCATCGGCTGACGGTTGATGAACAGATTCTCCGCGACGCTCAGGTCGCGGATGATCGTCGAATGCTGATAGACGCACGCGACGCGTTCGCGCCACGCGTCGCGGTCGGCGACAGGCGGCGCGAGTTCGCCGTTGAAGCGCACTTCGCCGGTGTCGGGCTTGCGCAGTCCCGTGAGGAGCGACACCAGCGTCGACTTGCCCGCGCCGTTGCGCCCGACCAGCGCGTGCGATTCGCCCGGCAGCACGCGCATGCTCACGTCTGTCAGCGCCGCGTGGCTGCCGAACCGCTTGCCGACGCCGAGCGCCTCGACGACCGCGCCCGGTGCGCTCGCGTCGTGGGTCATGTCAGCGCTCATTTCAGCGAGTTGCCCCAAAGGTTCTTGTCGTCGACGTTCGCCTTCGTCACGAGCGGCGCGGGCAGCTGATCTTCGAGCACGCCGCCTTGCAACTGCACGATGTTGCTGCCGTGATCGGTCGGGCCCGGCTTGAACGTCTGCCCCGCGAGCGCGGCCTTCATGTAGTAGAGGCCGTATTTCGCGTATAGATCGGCGGGCTGCGAAATGGTCGCGTCGATTTCGCCCTTGCGGATCGCGTCGAACTCTTGCGGAATGCCGTCGTTGCTGACGATCACGACGTGCTTCTCATTGCCTGCGGGAAACAGCATCTGCTTGCGGCGCAGCGTCTGCAGCGTCGGCGACAGATAGACGCCGCCCGCCTGCATGTAGATCGCCTTCACGTCGGGGTTCGCCGTCAGCAGGCTGTCGAGCGAACTGGCCGCGACATCGCCCTTCCAGCCTGCGGGAATTTCCAGCAGCGACAGCGCCGGATAGTTCTTCAGACACGCGCGGAACGCTTCGGAGCGGTCGCGTCCGTTGACGGAAGCCAGATCGCCCATGATCTGCACGACCTTGCCCGACTTCACATGCTCGCCGATGTACTTGCACGCGTTCGTACCATACGCGCGGTTGTCGGCGCGCACGACCATCGCGACCTTGCCTTGCGTCGGCGCTACGTCGACGGCGACGACAGCGACGTTCTTCGCGGAGGCCGCGTCGAGCGCGCGGCTGATCGCCGCCGAATCGATCGGCCCGACGACGATGCCCTTCGCGCCCAGGTTCACCATGTTGTTCATGTCGGTGATCTGCTGCGCGGGGTCGTTGTTCGAGTTGACGGGCGCGAGGACGTCGATGCCCATTTCCTTCGCGTACTTCGGCAGATAGTTGTTGTACGACTGCCAGAACGGCGAAGTGAGCAGCGGCAGGCCGAGCCCGACCTTGCCCGTGTCGGCCTGCGCGGCCGTGCTGAACGTGATGCCCGCAATGCCGGCAAAACATGCGGCGGCGGCGCCCATCAGCGCGTGGCCGAAACGACGCGCCGAGCGCGGCTTCGTGGCGAATTCCATACTTGTCTCCTGTATCGACGGCAGCCTGCGCCTGTCGCGGCTGGCCCCGTCTCATGCTCCGTTGTGGGATGAAGAACCGGGTACACATCGGCCTGCATTTTCTTGTCATGGGCATTGGTGCGTTGATTCACCAATGAACGTATTATTCATATACGAACTTTTACAAGTCAAGAACGGCGCGATGCAATCCGCGTGGGTGTTTTCCCTGGCGGGCGCTGCCCTGTGTGACAGTGTTTTGCCGCCGATAATCAGTGCGAATGCCAAAAACCAACCGACTGCCGACGATGGAAGTAGAAGACAAGGACGACGCCGACCGGTATCGTGCGCCCGCGCTGGACAAGGGTCTCGACATACTCGAACTGCTTGCGGAGCAGAAGGGCGGGCTCACGCGCGCCGAGATCACGAAGCTGCTCGGGCGCAATGCGAGCGAGATGTATCGGATGCTCGAGCGGCTGGTCGCGCGGCAGTACGTGGTGCGTTCGGCGGGCGGGGACCGTTATTCGTTGAGCCTGAAGCTGTATGCGCTTGCGCATCGTCATCCACCGATGAACCGGCTGATTTCCGAGGCGTTACCGCTGATGCAGCGCTTCGCGGCGGACGCCGAGCAGTCGTGCCATCTCGCCGTCTACGATCGCGGCAATCTGCTCGTGATTGCGCAAGTGGACGGGCCGGGCACGTGGGGCATTTCCGTGCGGCTGGGCTCGCGGGTCGGCTTGATCGACACGAGTTCGGGGCGCACGCTGCTCGCGTTTCAGACAACCGAGCAACGCGCGCACATGCTGGCCGAACATACGAAGGTCAAAGGCGAAGTAACGATCGATCATGACGCGCTCGAAAGTGCTTGCGCCACAATTCGCCGCGCTGGTTTTTCGCAGAAGGATAGTCAGCAGATTTTCGGTGTCACCGATCTGACGTTTCCGCTGGTGACGGCGTCCGGGCAGGCGATTGCGGCGATGACGTGTCCTTATCTGAAGCGGATCGATGAGTATGTGGCGCCGTCGCTGGAGCAGGTGACGCAGATGTTGCGGGAGACGGTGCAGGGGCTTTCGATGTTTGCGGAGTCTTGAGTTTTTTTGGTCTGCACGAGACTACTGCAGCGCATCGCTCCATAAATTCCCCCCTTTTTGAGGGGGAGGCAGGCACTTCGGCCCCACTAGACTACTCCGCGGAGCGGCGTGGACATGGAGGACATGCCTCGCAGCCGCGTTCAATCGTCTGTGTGCTCGCGTCAGGATTTTTCCGTTAGCAGTCCTCAAGCGCGCGAGCGAACCTAAAAAATTCGGTCGAACAATGAAAACACGCGTAGCAGCAAAACTTGCAATGGCAGCGGGCACATGCGCGCTGACGTTCGCCAGCGCGATATCGGCGCAGCAGCAGCAACCGCAACCGGCGCCCGTCAAGGAATTCCGGCCAGGCTATCTGACAGGCTACCTCGCCGCCGCCGAGCTCCCGAACAGTCTGGAACTGGTGCCGCCTGCGCCCGCAACGGGCTCTGCGCAAGCCCAGGCGGATGACGCATTCAACAAGGCAAGTCAGACCCTTCGCGATACCGCGCGCGGCAAGCTTGCGACGGCGGACGCACAACTGTCCTTCCCCGCCGCCGCCGACGCTTTCTCGTGCGCCGTCGGTGTCGCGATCAACAGCACTGAAACGCCCTACCTTTACCAGTTGATGCGCCGAAGCCTGACGGACGTCGGCCTTTCAACCTATCGCGCCAAGAACACCTACAACCGCACGCGCCCGTTTGTGGCCGGAAGCCAGTCGACGTGCACGCCAGCCGAAGAAGTGGCGCTTCGCAAGGACGGCTCCTATCCGTCAGGTCACGCGGCCATCGGATGGGGCTGGGCGCTGATCCTGAGCGAACTCTCGCCGGGGCAGTCGCAGGCGGTGCTGGCGCGAGGTCTGTCGTTTGGCGAGAGCCGTTCCATCTGCAACGTGCATTGGGCAAGCGACATCAGCGCGGGACGTCTGATGGGCGCCGCCACCGTGGCCCGCTTGCATGGCAGCAGCGAGTTCGAGGCAGACATGAAACAGGCCGCGATCGAAATCGCCGCCCAACGCGCCAAGGGCAAGCTGCCCGCACACGACTGCGCCGAAGAGGCGGCGGCGTTGGCGATCAAGGCGAAGCAGCCGTAGCCCGATATAGCAAGCACCGTCTCCTAGCATCGGCCAGCCGTCCCGACTGGTCTCCACCAAGCGTGATACCGCGTGCCAAACGAATACCAACAGTATCTGATCGAGCGGTTCGAAGAAGAGGTGGTGGGCGAATCGCTCTTTCACAGCTTGTCGGAACACGCCGCCAATTCAAACCGACAGCAACAGTGGCACACGCTGGCGCAACTGGAGACCGAAACGAAGGAACATATCCGCGCTGCATTGCGCGCGATGGGCGTGGAAGTGGCGGAACAACGCAGCAGCATCGAACGCGGACAGCAGCTCGCGAAGCGGTTCACCTGCATGCCGTGGCGGGAGTTCATGACGGTGTTCCGGCCATCGCTGGAAAACTTCGTGGCCGAGTTCACGACCGCCGAGAACATGGCACCTGAAGAAGGCAAGCAACGCGCGTTGTTGCGTCACATCACGTTGCACGAGAAGGCGCTGCTGGAATTCGCGTGCCGCGAGATCGAGGGGCGCAGCGATGCATCGCTGGAACCTGTCGTCGCGCTGCTCGGTGCGCAACTGCCCGACAGCTGATGCACGCGACGCAGGCGCATCCGGCACGTCGGGACTTGGGATGCGCGCTGCGATAGAATGTCGGCCCTTTTCCAAATCGAACGGTCCGCGCGCCCCGGGCGCGCGAACCGAATCTACATGGCCAAACTTCTGTCCGACCTCGAATTCCAGCGTTTCTCCGAACTCCAGCAGAAGCAGGCAAGCTTCACCATCACCAGCGAAGAAGCCGACGAACTGCGCGAAATCGTCTCGCGCGCGCAGCAAAAGCGCGACGACCGCGCCGCCGCGATGAAGCAGATCGAAACCTTCATCGCGCAGTTCGACATCACGCCCGACGAACTCTTCTCCGCCGATCAGATCGGCGACGCCGCGCGCAACTTCGGTCTGATCCCCGCTGCGAAGAAAGAGCGCGTGCTGCCGCCGACCATCACGTTCAACGGCAAGCCGTATCAGTGGACCCGCGCGCTGCCCGACGAAGTCCGCGTGCCGCTGTTCGAAGCGTTCTCGGCGGGACAGTCCGTCAAGCCGTTCATCGCCACGCCGAAGGACGCAACGCGCTGCGCAGCGACGATCGCGCGGCTCGAACAGGAAACGGGCGCAACGTACGCGCCCGAGTGGCTCGAAGAACTGTCGATTTCGCGCGAACTGGTCGCGGCGGCAGCCGCAAAACTCGCGGCCTGAACGAAGTACGCGCGTCAAAGCACACGCGGGAAAAGCCGCGCGGGCGCGCCCGCACCGCGTCGCTCAGCGCGCTTTCGGCGCGCACGCAGGCGACGCGCCGTACCCCGGCGCGCCGCCTTTTTCGTTGCCCTCATCCGGCTCGTCGAGCGCCATCCTGAAACCGACGATGCCCGGGTCTTCCGTGCGCGTCGTCGTGAAGCCGACGGCCGTCGCGAGCCCGATCATTGCTGCGTTCTCGCGCAGCGCCTCGCCGATGATCCAATGCGTGCCGCGCGTGCGCGCGTACGCGATGATGCGCTCCATCAGCAGCCGCCCCAGCCCTTTGCCCTTCTGATCCGAGCGCACGGCCATCGCGAATTCGGCCGTCTCGTTGTCCGGGTCGGCGACGACGCGCACCACGCCGAGCGTGCGGATCGAGCCGTCGGCGTTGTGCGTCGTCGCGATCAGCGCCATCTCGCGGTCGTAGTCGATCTGCGTCATGCGCGCGAGCTGCGAATGATCGAATCGTCCGACGGCGCCGAAAAAGCGCAGGCGCAGATCGTCGGGCGTCATTGATTCGACGAACTCGCGATGCGCCGCTTCGTCTTCGGGACGGATCGGCCGCACAGTGATGCGCTCGCCGCGCCAGTCGAGCGTCTCCTCGTAACGGCGCGGATACGGCATGATCGCGAAGCGCGTGCGGTTCGCCGACAGCCGCAGGCGCGGCGCGACGATCGCCGCGCCGTGCTTCATCACGCGCAGCGCAAGCTTCAGGGAGACGATCTCGCGAATCTCCGACACCGCCTCCGAAATCGACGTCAACGCATTGAGCATCGGCTCGGGCGCGACCTCGCGTGCGTACGCGGAATTCGACAGGATGTCGCGCGACAGCACGGGGTTCAGCGGCGGCAGGCCGAACACGCACATCGGCCGCGCCTCGTCGTGCTCGGGCGGCGCGGTGAAGCGGAACACGGGGCCGAAGTTGTCGTCGTCGCGTAATTCGACGGTGATATCGACGACGGCGTCCTCGCGCGCGTCGTCGGGCACTGTGCGCAGGCCGAAGTGCGCGAGCAGCCGCGCGGCCTCGTCGCCTTCGAGTTCCGTCACGCCCGACGACAGCGCCGCGCACGCCTGCGCCTGTGCGGCGTCGATCGCTTCCGGCACGCGCGCGGGCTGGCCTTCGGGCGTCTGCATCAGCAACTCGCGCACGAGCCGATATTCGACCAGACGCTCGAACGCGCGCGCGAGCCGCTGCGGCGTCGTGTGCACGGGAATGCCGTGCTCGTGCAGCGCGTCGCGCGTGTCGCGCTTCACGCCGCCGAAAAAGCAGGCCAGCAGCCCGCGATACGCGTAACGCTGGTTCGCGATCAGCGCCTGCGCGACTTCCTCGACGGGCGCGCTGTGCGTCGACGCATGCACGACGAAGGCCGTGCCCGTCAAACGATGATCGGCGAGCGTCTTGATCGCCGCGCCGAAATGCTCGGCGCGCGCGTCGCTGCCGAGCAGCAGCGGATTGCCGGGCACCACGCGCGGCAGCGCTGCGCGAGCGCATCGACGGCGCTGGGCGGACAGGGCGCGAGCGTGTCGCCGGCGGCTTTGAAGGCGTCGGTGGCGAGCGTCGCGACGCCGCGGTCGCTCGTGATCAGCGTCGCCGTCGCGCCCGCCGCGACGCGCCCCACGCCGAGCGTTTCGATTTCATCGAGCAGATCGTCGAGCGCATCGACGCGCACCATGCCCGCGCGCCGGAACGCGGCGGTGTAGAGCGCGTCGTCGGGGTCGGAGCGGCCCGAGCGCAGCGCCAGCACCGGCTTGTTGCGCGCGGCCGCCCGCGCCGCCGACATGAACTTGCGCGCCGCCGTCACCGAATCCACTTCGAGCAGGATCGCGCGCGTGCCGGGATCGCTTGCCAGATAGTCGAGGACGTCGCCGGCATCGACGTCCGCTTCGTCGCCGAGCGCCACCGCGTGCGAAAAGCCGAGCCCGCGCGCATGCGCCCAGCCGAGCACGGCGTTGGTCAGCGCGTTCGACTGCGACACCCACGCGACGCCGCCCGAGCGCACCGTCACCGAGGGCGCGCCCAGATGCGCATTGAGCGCGGGCGTCACGACGCCCAGGCTGCCCGGCCCGACGATGCGCAGCAGATGCGGCCGCGCCGCCGCCAGCGTGTGGCGCACGTCGGCGCGGTCGTCGTCGCAGCGCG